>JBOHXF010000253.1:0-2821 GCA_050737455.1 Opitutaceae bacterium
GCTCCAGGATCTCTCCCTTCACGTCCACCGTGATTTTTTTGGAGAGGTCGCCGTTGGCCACGGCGGTGGTCACGGCCGCGATGTTGCGGACCTGTCCGGTGAGGTTGCCGGCCATGGAGTTGACCGAGTCGGTCAGGTCCTTCCAGGTGCCGGCCACGCCCGGCACCTGGGCTTGGCCTCCCAGCTTGCCCTCTGTGCCGACCTCGCGGGCCACGCGGGTCACCTCCGAGGCGAAGGAGGAGAGCTGGTCGACCATTGTATTCACGGTCTTGGCTATGCGGAGGAATTCGCCTTCGAGCGGCCGGCCCCGGATCTCAAGGGCCATGCTCTGAGACAGATCGCCCTTGGCCACCGCGCCGATGACGCGCGCCATTTCGCTCGTGGGGTGGACCAGGTCATTGACCAGGCTGTTGACGGAGCCGACCGCCTCCTGCCAGGCGCCGCTCACCGAACCGATCGATGCGCGCTGGGAGATCTGGCCCTGCTTGCCGACGCCCTGGCTGATGCGTTCGAGTTCGCCCACCAGCCGCTGCACGATCTCGACCATTTCGTTGAACTCATCGGCGATCTGGCCGTCGACGCCGTCCAATGCCGAGGGCATCCGGACTGAGAAATCGCCGTTGCGCAAACTGGAAAGCGCGTGGGCGAGCTGCGGCTTGTCCAGGCGGGTGCTTTTCGGGAAAACGCGGAGGGATACCATAAATAGGGAGGGCTGGGCTGAGGAGCGGCGGGCGCGCGGCTGGGCCCAGATTCGATTAAGAGGGCGGCATGCCCTTCCGGAAAGGGGTTTTGTCAGGGTGGAACCCTGATTCCGCCATGGGGGTTTCCCCGGTGCCGCCGCGGCGCGGACTCCGGGCTCGCACAGCGAGATTGACTTTGGCGGGATTTGCCGACTACGCAAGGTGCCGCGCCATAACCCGTAGCCAAGGATGGCTCGGACGGCGCCAGTTCCAGTCTCCAGCTTCAACGATCAAAAATGCCAGCCAAGGACCCCGTCCTTCTTGTGGAGGACAATGACGACGATGTGTTCTTTTTTCAGCGCGCCTGGCAGGCGGCCAGTCCGGCCTGCGAGCTGTCGGTGGTCCGCGACGGCCAGCAGGCCATCGAATATCTCTCAGGCCAGGGCAAATTCTCCGGCCGCGACCCTTCGTCGCCGCCGGCCATCATACTCCTGGACCTGAAGCTCCCGTTCAAGGACGGCCACGAGGTTTTGGGCTGGATACGCGCCGACCCCACCTGTCGGCGCGTCGTCGTCGTGTGCCTGACCAGCTCGCGGGAGCGCGCCGACGTCAGCCGGGCCTACGAGGCGGGCGCCAACGGGTATTTGGTGAAGCCTGCCAACACCGGCCAGCTCACGGAGATGGTGAAGGCGTTCAAGAGCTACTGGCTGGAATTCAACGTGGTTTGAGGCGCCGCCGCTCCGCCTGGGCCTTGCGCGGCGCCCGATTCCGGGCACGCTGCGCGATGGAATTCGGCCGCCATCCGCGTGCGCCATGAGTGGCGCGCCCTCGGAAATCGTGGTGATCGGCGGTGGAATCGCGGGGCTCGCGGCCGCGCGGGATTTGGCCGAAGCCGGTTGCCGGGTGACGTTGCTCGAGGCCCGGGAGCGGCTCGGCGGGCGCATCTGGACGCGGCGGGTCGCGGTGAAGCCGTCCGGATCCGGCACCAAGACGGAGCCGATGGAACTCGGCGCGGAATTCATCCACGGGGGAAACCGGGAGCTTTGGGCAGCCGTCAGGGAATTCGGCTTGCGGCCCGCGCCTGTCGCGCGGGCCCATTGGGTCCGGCGCCGCGGGGCGCTTGCAGGAGGCGGCAACCCATGGGGCCGGGTCGCCCAAACGATCCGCAGGCTCGGGGCGAAACGAGCGCCCGGAGCTTCCGTGGGTGAGCTTTGCGCCCGTCGACCGGACGCCCTTTCGGCGGCGGAAGCGGCCATGGTCCGCGACCTGATCGAGGGATACGAGGCCGCGCCGCTGGAGAAAATGAGTGCGGCGGCGCTCCTCGATTTGAAGCGGGACGAGCGTCAATGCCGGATGGAAGACGGCTATGACCGTCTGGTGGACGGTTACCGGGCCGCCCTTGCGGCGGCCGGCGTCGATATTCGGCTGGGGCACGCTGTTCGCGCTATCCGATGGAGCCGGGGCTCGGTCGAAGTATCCTTTCGGGCGCTTTCGCGATCTGCGAGCCGGCGTACCACGGGAACCCGGCCGCGGCCCGCTGGACGCGTCCGGGCGGCCGCGGCGCTGACGACCCTTCCGCTCGGCGTCTGGCGAAGGAGGCCGCGCGCGACGGGTGGCGTGCGTTTCGACCCGCCCCTCTGCGGGAAAGCCGAGGTTCTGGCGGCATGGGAGCCGGGCGGCGCCGTTCGGATGAACCTTCTCTTCGACTCCGGCTTTTGGAAATGCCCGCTCGTGCCGCCCCGGCTCAGGGCGGGCGGCGGAGCGGGCTTCGGATTCGTTCACGGAGCGCCCGGCGCGGCGTTTCCGGTGTGGTGGGCGAGGGCACCCGCCCCCGTTCTGGTCGGCTGGGCGGGCGGTCCGCGGGCGAGCGCCCTCGCGAAGCTTTCGGACCCGGAAATCCTCCGCCGAGCGCTCGCGTCCCTTGCGGAAGCCCTTGGCGCCGACCCGACGCGGTTGCGTGCCCGGCTGCGCGCGCATTTCTGGCACGATTGGCAGGGCGATCCCTGGGCGCGGGGCGCTTACAGCTATCTTTCGGCCGGCTGGGAGAGCGCGCCGGAGCGCCTGGCACGCCCTGTCGCGGGAACGCTCTTTTTCGCGGGGGAGGCGACCGCCGGACACGCGGAGTTGGGCACGGTTCACGG
>JBOHXF010000254.1:0-3485 GCA_050737455.1 Opitutaceae bacterium
GGCGCGGCGGGGCGGATCGCGCATGATGAGTGCCGAGTCCCTCCTGCCGCCATGAACCGCGAACCCGATTACACGGATGTTCCCAAGCCTCCCGACCCAGCCGCGGTCTGGGAGGTGCTCCGGAGCATTCCCGACCCTGAATTCGGCGTCAATATCGTCGACCTCGGACTGATTTACAGCGTCACGTGCTCCGAGGGCGACATCGCCGTCGTGATGACGCTCACGACCGCCTCCTGCCCGGCCGGCGCCTGGATCCACGAAGGGGCGAAAACCGCGCTGGCCGGACTTCCCGGGGCTCGAAAAGTCGACGTCAAATTGGTCTTCGATCCGCCTTGGAGCGTGGAGATGTTGAGCCCGGCGGCGCGCAGCGAGCTTGGCCGAAGCTGATGCGAATCGGGCGCGGGCGGCGGAAACCCTGTCGCGGACGCTCGCGGGGTTCCGCCGGCGGGGGCTCATTACCGTCAAGGCCGCGGCGATCGCGATCCGCGACCCGGCGGCGCTCGGGGAGCTGGTCAAGAGAAGCCTGGGTGAGGAATAATAGGGGCCTCCCGACGCGGCCCGCCATTCCGGATCGGCTTGACGCGCATCAAGGCGGGGGAGGGCGAAGCGCGGTAGGGTTGCCGCGAAGCCATATGAAAACCGAAAATCAATCCCAACCCGCACCGGCGCAGGCCGACGGCACGCTTTTCGACGTCCGCCCGATTTCGCCGCGCGTCAAGCACGCACAGATCTTCCAACGCTGGCTGGATCTTCCAACCGGGCGCCATTTCGTCCTCCTGAACGACCACGATCCGGTCCCGCTCCGGTACCAGTTTGAAGCGGAATTCCCCGGCGCCTTCACCTGGGAGTATCTGACGAAGGGCCCCGAGGAATTTCGGGTCAAGATCACGAAGGTCGCGCCGATCCCCGCGGAGGCCGCGCCGAAAGCGACTGTGGCGAAAGGGGCTCCCGAAGCGCGGGCCGTCCAGGCGGCCCAAAGCGGCGCGGTCCGCGAAGTCGACGCACGGGGCCTGGAGCCGCCGGAGCCGTTGATCCGGATTCTGGACGCATTGGAAGCGCTGCCGTGCGGCGGCGTGTTGCGCGCCCGCACCGACCGCGAGCCATGCCATCTTTTCGGGGAGGCGGAGGCGCGCGGCTTCAGCCACGAATGCCAGGCGCAGGAGGATGGAAGCTGGCTGACGACGCTCACCCACGCTTGAAGCCCGGCCCGGGCGTTGGGCCGTCTGGAGTTCCGTCCGCCGTTGCCATGCCCCCGACCGCATCGACCCCTCCCGGCCGGCCTCGTGCCGGCTGGCTCGCGGCGCAAGGGCGGCTGCCGCTGGCGTTCATGGGCCTCGGCCTCGCGTGGCTTGCGGCCGGGACGGCTTTGCTTGCATTCAACCCCTGGCTCCTGGCCCTCCCGCACACGGGGCCGCCGGTCGTGGCGCTGACGCACGCCTGGGTGCTCGGGTTCTTTGCAACCGTCGCGTTCGGCGCCGTATACCAACTGGCGCCGGTCGCCTTGGGAACGACATTGGCAAGCGAGCGGCGCGGATGGTGGCACTTCTGGCTGCATGCGATCGGCGTGCCGGGAATGGTCTATTCGTTCTGGCACTGGGACCTGGAGTGGCTGGGGCATTTCGGGCTGGTCGTCGCGGTCGGCATCGCCCTTTTCGCGGATAACACCTGGCGCACGGTCCGGCGTTCCGGCAAGCGGAACCCGGTGGCCTGGTCTCTGGGCCTTGCGGCCGGCTGGCTGCTGCTCACGGCGGTCGCCGGCCTGGTGCTCGCGGCAAATCGGTACTGGTACTTCATTCCCCTAAGCACGCTCGCGCTCCTGCGCGCCCATGCCCATCTCGGGCTGATCGGATTTTTCGTGACTCTGCTCCAGGGCGTGGCGTTCCAACTGGTGCCGATGTTCACGTTGGGCGAAGTCCGCGGCTGGCGCCCGGCGGCGGCGGGACTCGGCTGCACGCAGGCGGCCCTTTTGGGACTCGTTCCGTCGCTGGCGTTCGAAGCCTCGGGATGGGGCTGCGCCTTCGCGCTGCTTCTGCTTTCGGGTTTCGCCGTTTCCGGCTGGGGCCTCGTCCGGGCGCTTGCCACGCGGAGGAAGCGGGAGATCGATCCCGGCGTTCGATCGCTGCTCCGGGGTCTCGCCACGCTGGGAGTCGCGACCGGCGCGGGCGTGGCTCTGCTCTGGCCGGGGTCGCCTTGGGGATCCGCGCCCGGGGGATTCAACGCGGTCGTCTACGCGATCGTGGTGTTCCTCGGCGTCCTGCTACCGTGCATCGCGGGCATGATGTGCAAGATCGTGCCGTTTCTTACCTGGATGCGCGTGTACGGGCCGAGGGTGGGCCGCGGGCCGACCCCTTCGGCGGGATCGCTCGGCCGCCCGCGCCTGGAACGCTGGGCGCTCGCCTTGCAGAGCCTGGCGGCGATTCCCTTGATCGCGGGGGCTTGGATCTTGAGCGAGCCGCTCCTGCGCGCGGGCGCGTTCATCCTGGCGGCGGGCGTCCTTCTCTTCGTCGTCGACATGGCGGGCGTGTTCCGCCATCTATGGCGGCCCGTCGAAGTTTCCCGGCCGCGTGCGGGCTTTCCCGTCGGCGTTAGACCCCGTTCCCCAATCAGTAACTTCCCATCGTGAACTCCCCGTCGGCAGATTCTTCATCGTCGGACCTCTCCAAGGCCAGCGTCAATCCCATGCCCTGGATGAGCGTCGGCTCCGGCGCCGTGCGCGCGGCCTTCGGCGTCATGATGGCCGTCGACGCCTACCTGAAATGGCAGCCCGGCTTTGCCGATCACTACGTGGGTTACCTGCAAAACGCGTCCCGTGCGCAACCCGGGTGGCTGGAGCCGTGGTTCAACGGCTGGTTGCTGCTCGTTCAAGGGCATGTTGCCGCGTTCGTGACGGCCACGCGGTTGATCGAATCGGCGCTCGCGCTCGGGCTGCTCCTTGGGTTCGCGCGCCGGCTGACCTATTGGGGAGGGGCGCTCTTCAGCCTGCTCATCTGGTCCACCGCGGAGGGGTTTGGCGGGCCGTACACGGCGGGCGCCACGAACATCGGGCCGGCGCTGATCTACATGCTGCTTTTCGTGTCGCTGGCGATCTTCGCGCGGGTGCTCGGCGGCACGCCTTACAGCCTCGATTACCACATCGAGCGTCGGTTCCCGCGATGGGGCCGATGGATGGAACCGGGGCGGGGCGGGGGAGCGCGGATCCTTCCGCCCGTCCTCAAGCCCGCTCACCAGATCGCCGCCGCCGCGGCCCTGGCCCTCGCGCTTGTGTTCGCGCTGGGTTCGCTGCGCAGCGCGCTGCAGGCGCAGCCTCCCACGCCGGCCAACGCGGCGGCGGCGGTGACGCCGATGAGCCTTTATACGGGAAATCCCGTGCGAAAGCCGTATCCGGCCGAGCTACCGCCGCTGCTCGGGACCGGCGAGCGGGTCGCCGCGACCCTGACCGTGACCGACGCCACGATCGAGATCGCCGAGGGAGTTCAGTATCAGGC
>JBOHXF010000255.1:0-2622 GCA_050737455.1 Opitutaceae bacterium
ATGCGCGCGCGCGCCGGACAAGGGCGTGGGCGAGCTCGAAATCCAATTCCAATGGTCTCCATGGGAGAGCCCCAGGGCTCCCGCCGGAAGCGCGCCGTCGAACCAAACCAAGTCTCCCGCGCGGCAGACGCCCGCGCTGAGGAGGCCGATCGCTAACACCTTGAGGTAAGTCGACAGCCGGAAGGTCGCGACTTTTTTCATGCCCGGCCATGGTGGCGATATGCCGGGAAGCTCTGTAGCCGCCTTGGTCTGATAATCGCGTCAGCGGCGGCGTCCGGCCGTTGTAGGAGGCGCGGAATCGGGCGTGTCGGCGTTCGGCCGACACGCTGCGGAGGCTGCGCCCGGGCAGACGCTTAGCGGCACCCGGACGGCGTCACCCTTGACGCCGACCGCCAAAACGCGTCGTTCGCCGCCGCATTTGGATCGAGATGCCTCGCCTTACGGCGTCACCGAGACGCTGACGCCCACGCCGCTCGCGCTGCTGGAGATGGCCCGAGCCCCTTCGTTCACGCCAAGAGTGCGGGCGAAGGTATCGACGATGAGCATGGCGTAACGGTCCAGCGTGCGGTACGGCGAGAACGGGACGTAAACGATGTCGCCCGGTTCGAGGGCGACGTCGGCCGCTCGGCCGTGCAGGATGGCTCCAAGATCGACGAGCCCGATCTGCGGATGCGAGAGGGAGCCCCGGAGGATCGCGACGTCGGAGAGATAGGCATGCGGAACGGTTCCACCGGCCAGCGCCACCGCTTGGACGAGCGTGAGCCTGCCCGAGAGCTTTTCGGCGCGGGGCACGGCGACCGCCCCGAGGATGTGGATCTGCCTCGAGCGGGCCGGCGGGATGAAGACGAAGTCGCCCGGATGCAGATAGATGTTCTGGCTCAAGTCGCCGTCCCGTAGCAGGCGCTGGAAATCGACCGGGAGAATTCGCCCCTGGCGGACCACGAATGCGCGGGACAGGTCGGCGGTTTCGGCACCTCCGGCTGGCGCTCCGCTCAGTCCCAGGCTGCTCGCGAGCGAGGCGAGCGGGGAGCCGCTCGAAAGCCCCCCGGCCTCGGCGATCGCATCGAGAAGCGTGGTGGGGCCGTCCAGCGTGTAGATTCCGGCATGCGCCACCTCGCCAAGCACCCAGACCCGCTCGCTCGCCGCCGTTCGCAGGGATACAGAAACCATCGGCGTTTCGCGAACGTAACGCCTCATCGCGTCTGCGATCCGCTCCTGCGCCTCGTCGAGCGTCAGGCCCCAAACGTCGATCGCAGGCAGCGTATAGTAATAGATGTCGCCGTCGGGGCCGACGGTGACGGTCGCGACGCCGGTCGGCGGATATTCCGCCGCGAACGCCGCGGCGTTGCCGACGATTTCGATGTCGATCTGGTCGCCCGGACCGAGGCGGTAGGGGGCGGCGGCGGGCCGGAGCAGGGCCGGAGCGAGCTCCCCAACCGGATGGACGGCGTGCATTCCGAGCCCGGCCGAGGCCGACGGAGGGCCTTTGACCACGTTGCGGCCGGGGCTGACCTTGGGGACGATCTCGCAGCCGCCGAGCAGCGCAAGGGCGACGAGCGCGAGGGCGGTGAGGCCGGCCGACGTTGGGCGGAAGGGAGGAGGCCTCATGGCGAAATCGTCGGCACGACCCCGTTCGTCCTCGCGGCGACGTGGACGTCGGCCCAGGTCACCGTCGCCGATTCCACGAAGGCCGAGGCGGCGTCGTCGAGAATGCGCTCCGCATGGTACCAGGGCCGCGGAGCGACGTAGACGATGTCGCCCGGCTTCAGGGCCAGGTTCGGCCCCATGCCCTCGAGGCCGCGGACAAGATCGACCGTGAAGAGCCGGGGGTGCTCGAACGAGCCGCGGATGAGAAGGACGTGGCGTGTCCAGGCGCCGAGGGCGAAGCCGCCCCGGTCCGCGATCGCCGTCAGGACGCTGGCGCCGCCTTCAAAGCTCACGGGGCCTGGCAGGCGAACGGCGCCAAGGACATAGATCTCGGCGGGAGCGGAAGGCGGCGCAAAATACAGGTAGTCGCCCGGCTGGAGCGCAACGTTTTGGGAAAGATCGCCCTGCAAAAACAGCCTCGCGAAATCCACCGGCACATGCCGCCCGTTCCGGCTGAGAAAACTTCGAGAAAAGTCTGGCATCGCGTCCTGCGAGCCGCTTGCGGATCCCGCCGCGAAACCACGGGCGCGAGCCACCGCTTCGACGACCGTGACCGGCCGATCGAGGATGAAGGCGCCCTTTTGCAGGACATCGCCCAGGATGTAGTACTTTTTGCTCCGAAACGCGACGGGGGCCACCATGGCCTGCGGCGCCCGGCGGTACCGGGCGAGCGCCTGGTCGATCCGGGCGCGGAGTTGATCCACGGTGAGCCCCTCGGCGACGATGTCCTCCGCTTCCAGGTAGGAAACGCGGCCATCCGGCCCCACCACCACGTTCGTGCGGGTGAGTTCCGGTGCGCCGAACAGGCGGAACGACAGGACGTCGCCCGGCCCCAGAGTGAGGCGCTTCTGCCAGGGGGCGCGCCGGATCCGAGCGTCACCCGTGAGCGGCGCCGCGGCGGGCGGTTCGGCGGCCGCGCCGGAATCCGCTGCGGGAGGGGGCGCCGGCGCAAAAGTCCGGTCGAAAGCGGGCGCC
>JBOHXF010000256.1:0-3517 GCA_050737455.1 Opitutaceae bacterium
GCGTCCGGGCCAGCAGCCCGGCCGCCGCCGCGAGGGCGAAGAACGGCAGAACCGGCATTCCCGGCATCAATCCGAAGACGACGAGCATGCCGGCGGCGATCGCCAGAGCCCGGGGATAGCGGAAGAGCTGCCCGGCGATCTGCGTTCCGAGATTGTTGTTCTCCGAGGCCCGCGTCACGAGCAGGCCCGCGCCGATCGATATGATCAGGGCCGGAATCTGGGCGACCAAGCCGTCGCCGATGGACAGCAAGGTGAACTTCTGGATGGATTCGGCCAGGGTCAGGCCCATCTGGAACACGCCGATCGCGAAGCCGCCGATCACGTTGACCAGGGCGATGAGGATCCCGGCGATGGCGTCGCCGCGAACGAACTTGGAGGCGCCGTCCATCGCTCCGTAGAAGTCCGCCTCTTTCTGGATTTTCAGCCGGCGGCCCGTCGCGGTCGCCTCGTCGATGATCCCTGCGTTCAGCTCCGCGTCGATCGCCATCTGCTTGCCGGGCATGGCGTCCAGCGTGAAACGCGCCGCCACCTCGGCGATGCGCCCCGCGCCCTTGGTGATCACGACGAAGTTGATCACCACGAGAATGATGAAGACCACCGCCCCGACGATGTAGTTGCCGTGGATGACGAAGTGGCCGAACGAATCGATGATGTGCCCGGCGTATCCGTTCCCGAGGATCTGCCGGGTGGTGCTGATGTTCAGCGCCAGGCGGAAGAGCGTCAGGGTCAGCAGGATCGTGGGGAAGCCCGAGAACTCGGGGGCGTCCTTGACGTAGATGATCGCGAGCAGGACGAGCAGCGACATCCCGATGTTGAGCGCAAGGAGCGCGTCCAGCAGGAAAGGAGGGACGGGCAGGATCAGCAGCAGGACCGTGCCGAAGAGCCCGAAGGTGAAGACCAGGTCCGAGCGCTGGAGCAGGCGGGCGATGAAGGTGTTCGAGCTGGTGGGCATGGGCCGGGGCGGCGTTTAGGCGGCCGACGCTTCCAGCCTGCGTGCGCGCAGGCGGTAGAAGTAGTAACGGTGCGTCCGGTAGACCACCGCCAGGATCTCGGCCACGGCTTGGTACAGCTCCGGCGGGATGCTCTCCCCCACCCGCCCAACCGCGAACAGGAACCGCGCCACGGGTTTGTTCTCGATCGTCGGCACCCCGTGCTCCGCGGCGATGCCCTTCAGCCGCAGAGCGAAGCGCCCCTCGCCTTTGGCGAGGACGACCGGGGCCACGTCGCGGTCCCGCTCGTACTTGAGAGCGACGGCGTAATGCGTCGGATTCGTGACGACGACGTCCGCGGTGGCGACCGCCTCGAGCATCTGCTTCTGCAGGAGCCGCCGAGCCATGCGCCGCTGGGCGCCCTTCACCTTGGCGTCGCCCTCCTGCTGCTTGTGCTCCTCCTTCACCTCCTCGCGGGTCATCATGAGATCGCGCGAGGTCTTGAACTTCTCGTAGGCGTAGCTGATGGCCGCGAGGACGCCGATCGCGAACAGCATTCGGCCGAAAAAGGTGCGGGCCGCCTCGTCGATGAACTCCATCAGGTACTCCGCCTCGATCGGCGCCGTGAACAAGGGATCGTGGATGAGCTGGCGGGCCCCCGCCCAAAGGGTGAGCCCGATCGCGGCGACCTTGAACAGATCGATGACCCCGTGGATGAGCTTCTGTTTGGAAAACACGTTGCCCAAGCCCTGCACGGGGTTGAGCCGGTCCCACTTGAAGGCCAGGGCCTTCGGAGTGAGATTGAATCCGCTCTGGATGCCTCCCGCCAGGAGGGCCGCGCAGGCGCAGGCGGCGAGCACGGGCGCGAGCACGGGCCCGACGGTGAGCAGGAAATCGTCGAGGTGACCGCCCATCGTATCGGTGCGGACCGAGTACGAGGCGAAATGGCCGAACGTCGTGGATGCGTATTCGCCGACCCGCACCGCCGCGGTCTTGGCGGTGAAGGCGATGACCGCCAGGACCGCCGCCATGGTGAACACGACCGTGATTTCGGGAGCCCGCGCGAACTGGCCATTCTCGATCGCCTCGCTCAGGTGCTTGCCGGTCGGTTTCTCGGTCTTTTGGTCTTGATCCGTTTCGGCCATGCGCAAAGCGCACTGAAGCAACAGCGATGCCAATACGGTGTCAGATGATGTTATCCATTACACTGCACTGGCTTAAACTTACCGCCATTGGTCCGCGGAAAAATTTGCCGCCGGGGGCCGCCCCTCACCGGGGGCCGAGCATCTGGAGCATGCGCACCGGCAGCGCCGAGAATTCGCCGTAGAGGTAGCGCGCGAGGAGCGCTCCGGCTCCGCTGAACAGGCCGAGCCCGGCCAGGCCGCGGACCGGATAGCTCAGAATGAACACGCCGATTCGCGGCACCGCGCGGGCCAGGACCGAAAAGGCAAGCGTCACGAGGAAATTGAGCGCGATGAAAGGTGCGGCCAGCCTCAGGCCCAATTCGACCAAGTGCGCCGTCTGGTCGATCATGAACATGCCGGCATACGGATTGAACGCGGCGTGACCCGCCGGGGCGATGCGAAAGCTGCTCGCGAAGGCGCTGATGACCGCCAGGTGGCCGCCGAACAGGAAAAACAGCACGACAGCGAAGGCGGAGAGGAAGCCCGCCAGCGGTTCGGTCGCGATTGCGGGCGTCCCCATCCCCGGGCTGGCGGAAAGTCCGATTTCCGATGACGCCGTCCGGCCCGCCATGTCGACGGCCTGGAACACGATCTGCACCACGAAACCAAGCACAAGGCCCACCGCGACCTCGCCCACCGCGGCGAACACGAGGCCCGCCACGGACGCGGGGATCGCGGCCGGCGCGATCATCCCGCTGATCAGGGTCGCGAGGCAGAGGGCCAGCCCAAGCCGGACCATGACGGGCGGCGAGCGCCCCGCCATCTGCGGAATGAACAGCACGATCCCCAGCGCGCGCAGGAAGACCAGCAGCCAGGTGTACAGCAGGTCCGCGGACATCGGCGGGCGGCGCCGTCTAACGCGCCATCGTGCCCATCCGGGTGAAAACCGAGATCGTGAATTCGGCGATCGATCGGAGAAGCCAGGGAGCAAGCAGGATCGCCAGCCCGGTGAATGCGATCAGCTTGGGCGCGAATGTCAGGGTCGCCTCCTGGATCCCGGTCACCGCCTGGAAGAGGCTCGTGAGGAGGCCGACGATCAGCATCGCGATCAGGAACGGTGCGACCGCGTACATGGCGAACAGGACGGTGGTCTTGAAGACATCGATGGCTAGGTCGGGATTCATAATCAATGGGTGAAGCTTGCGACGAGTTCGCGGACGACGAGATGCCAGCCGTCGACCAGGACGAACAACAGAAGCTTGAATGGAAGTGAGACGACATTCGGAGGCATCATCATCATCCCGAGCGCCATCAGGATCGAGGACACGAGAAAATCGATGACCAGAAACGGCAGGAACAGGAAGAAGCCCATCTGGAATGCCGTCTGCAGCTCGCTCACGACGAACGCCGGAATGACGACGCGCATCGGGAGGTCCTTGACCGCGGTGGGCGGAAACCCGCCCA
>JBOHXF010000257.1:0-4400 GCA_050737455.1 Opitutaceae bacterium
GGGCCGGCCGCGGCCGCGCGGCCCCCGCGCCTCCGCCCGCCGTTTCCGTGACCGCCGGGTGGAAACCGCTGCGTTCGGCCGCGTTCGCGGTTATTCTCGTCGCCGTCGCCGCGGAAGGCGCCACCCAGGTTTGGTACGGCGCCCATGAGCGGCGCACGGAGGCGCCGACCCTCTGGCGCCTGGCGGCGCCGCCGGCGGGCTGGTCGGCGGTCGAGGTCCCCGCGCGCGAGACCGAGGTCCTCCAGAGCACCCAGGCCCGGGGTCTGGCCTGGCGCCCGCCTGAGGCGGTGTTTCCGGCGTGGGTCTTCCTCGTGACCTGGGAGGGTGACGCGGCCCGCGGCGAAAACCCCGAGTGGCACGATCCGGCGATCTGCCTGCCTGCGGCAGGAGCCCGTCTGGTGGCCATGCTGAACCCGGCCATGGTGGCGGTCGGGGGGCGGATCCTTCCGTTCGCCGGCTACCGCTTCGTGGCGGCCGGGCGGCCGCTCACGGTGTTTTTTTGCCACTGGGACGCGGAGACCGCACGGGCGCGCAAGGAGCTTCCCGCGTCCGTCGACGATGTGCGGGCGCGGCGCTGGCAGCGGGTCGAGGAGGGGCGGCGGGAGGGCGACGTCGCGCATATCGCCTTTGTCGCGGAGACGGCCGACGCGGCCGCGGCCCTCGCCTGGGTGCGGCGCTGGGCGCCGGTTCTCTTGCGTCCCGGGTCCGGTTGAACCAGCGTCCGGGGCATGCTTCCTTTCCGCCTGCGCTGGGGCGCGCTGGAACGCGCGCGCGACCGGCTGACCGAAACCCAGGCGGATGCGCTGCGGCTTGGCGCCATCGCGCTGGGCCTCGCCGCGCTGGGCGCGGGGGCGTACCACTTTGGGGCGCCGTATTGGCGGCGCTGGCAGGGGCGCGAAGCCCGGATCCAGGCGCGCCGCTTCGCGCGGGAGGGGGATGTCGGCAATCTGACGCTGGCGCTGCGGCGCGCGGTCGAACTTGCGCCGAACGACCCCGCGAGCTGGAACGAGGCGGCCCGGGATCTCGGCGAGATCGGTTCTCCCGACGCGGTGATCGCGCGCGAGGCGCTGGTCCGCCTCGCGCCCCGCGACGCCTCGGCAAAGCTCGCCCTCGCCAGGACGGCGGTGCGCTTTGGCCGCTATGACCTCGCGCGCGCGGCTCTGCGGGCGGCCCAACCCGCCGCGCGCGGGACCGTCGCCTATGAGCGTGCCGCCGTGGCGCTGGCCGTCGCCGTGGGCAACCTGCCGGACACGCGGCGCGAGCTCGCCCGCCTGATCGCGCTCGATCCGGCCGACGCGAACGCGCGGTTCACGTACGCCGCCCTTCGGCTCTGGCACGGCGACCCGGACGAAAGGGCCGTTGCGCGGGCGGAACTGCGGGCCCTCATGGCCGACCGCGGCATTCGGATCCGGGCGACGATCGAACTGCTCTCGGAGGCGGCGAGGAGGCACGACGCCGTTCGGATGCACGAGGCGCTCGCCCGCGCGCTGCAACTGTTCGAACCGTCCGCGAGCTTCACGCTGCGCGTTTCCGACGTGGACGCGTGGAACGCCCTGCTTGTGGGCATGAAGGCGGAGGCTACGCGGCGGCCGGACGACGCGGCGCTTCTCGCGCGCTGGCTCGCCGACATGGGCCGGAGGCCCCAGGCGCTCGCGTGGCTGCAGGGCCTCCCGGCCTCCACGCGCGACGCCGCGCCGGTCGCGTCGATGGCCGCGCAGCTCGCCGCGGAAGCGGGCGATGACCGCATCCTGGCCGCGCGGCTGCGGGCGGGGGCCTGGGGTCCCTGGCCGGAACGCGCCTGGACGCTTGCCATCGCCGCGCACCGCGGGGCGGAGGGCGGCGGGCCCGCGGGGGGCTGGCGCGAGGCGATCGTGGCCTGCGGCAATTCCCTGGATGGCCTGCGCAATCTGGCGCGCCTCGCGCAGGCCTGGGACGACGCGGCGGACGCCGAAGCGTCCTGGATGGCGATCCTGAACCGCGACCCCGGGATGGCGTGGGCGTACGATGCGCTTCGCGCAAGCTATGAGGCGAGGCACGAGGATGCGGCGCTCCTCGATTTATACGCCCGGCGCGTGCGGCGCTTTCCGACGGACGAGGCGGCGGCCGCGCGGTGGATCGTGCAGGCGTGCCTGATGAATCGGGCGGGCCCGGCCGTCTTCGCCCAGGCCGACCGCCTGGCCCCGGATGCGCCGGAGGAACGGATCGCGAAGGCGGCGGCGTTTTGGCGGCGGGGCCGGCTTACGGACGCGGAAAGGATGTTGAATGGGCTGCCGGCGGGCGCCGGGGAGGGTCCGTCCGCGGTCTTTTGGAGTGCGCTTATCGAGAGCGACCTGGGCCATGACAGACGCGCGCGTTCCGCGTTGGCCGCCGCTTGGCGGACCGGCCGGAGCGCGGCGGAGACGGCTCTCCTGGAGGCGGGAGCGCGCCGGGTGGGGTTCGCCCCGAATATCGGATTCGCTGGTAAGTAGAACGTCATCAAGAACCTGGATTTGCCGGAGGGGTTCGCCTCGAGAGCCGAGACCGCCGGTAAGTACTAGTACGGAAGTATCGGCCCTTGACCGGCTTCCGAATTTGCCGAAGTAATGGGTGACGGATGCACGGTTCCTTTCGACGCGGCTTTGCGCTGGCCGTCTGCCTGGGGTTTCTGGGCGGAGGGAAGCTCTTTGCGCTGGCGGTGACCGGCACGATCGGCACCGCGCTGGAGCAATTCGAGTCCAGCGTCAGCAACTACAATCTCGTATCCCTGGGCAACGCGACCTTCGAGAACTACAGCCAGACGGAAGCGGGCCTGGCGGTCGGGGGCAATCTCACCTTGATCGGCACCGGCGCGATCGCCGCCCAGCCGGGCACCTTCGGACTCAACGGCAACCCGACCCTGTACGTGTCGGGGAGCCTGAGCCTCACCGGAACGGCGATGCTCAACAGCGGCTACGCCTCGATCGCCCAGGCGAGCGGCTACGTCTGGAACGCCTCGAACCACGACCTCAGCGGCGCCACGGGCGACTTGAACGTGACCAACGCGGGCAGCGGCCCGTATTCGAATTCCAGCCCGCTTTCAAATCCCGGCCCGGCGGGCTGGAACTGGAGCACGACCTCGAGCAACTTGCTCAACGCCGCGAACGTCCTGTCCGCCGCCGCGGTGACCGGGACGATTTCTGTCAACAGCCAGAATCTCGTCCTCACCGCGAACGGCACGCCGACCGCCGGATCGGTGGTGGTGTTCGAACTCGACGCGAACCTGCTCGGGACGAACACCTACAACGGCCAGACGCTCAGCAATATCTCGATCAACGTGCCGGCCGACGTGACCTACGTCATCAACGTCGTGAACGCGGGCGGGAAGACCGTGTTCGGTTCCGGCGTCAATTTCAACTCCGGGTCCAACGACACCAGTCTGATCTGGAACATCGAGGGCTCCGGCGACGTGACCCTCGGCGGCGGCCAGTTCTATGGGGCGGTGCTGGCCCCGTCCGTGAGTCTGTCGAATGTCGCCAACACCAAATTCGTGGGTCAGGTGGCGGCGGCGTCCTTCACGGACAACGATGCGTCGATGAACTTCGAGCAGTTCGTCTCGGCCGTCGCCGTGCCGGAGCCGGCCACGTTCGCCCTCTGGGGCCTCGGCCTGTGCGGGCTGGCGATCCTCGCCCGCCGCCGCCTGGAGGGCTGACCGGAAACGGTCAGCCGGAATGACGGGCGGGTCTCAGCGCGCTCGCGAGCAGCGTCTCGAAGAACGGCTCCCCAGCTTCCTTCGAGACGACGGACACATCGATCCCGACGAAGCCGGCGCGCTGGAGAAACCCGTGCAGCGTCCGCTCCTTGAAGCCCAGCCAGACGTCCGCGTAAAGCTCCCGCGCGCGCTCGAAGAGGTGCTCGTTCAGATCGAGAACGAGTATTTGGCCGCCGGGCCGAAGGATCCGGAAGGCCTCCGCCACGGCGGCCTGGGGATGCTGGGCGTGATGCAGGGCCTGGCTCAGGATCGCCAGGTCGACCGACCGGTCGGCGAGCGGGACCCGTTCGATGTCCCCCAGCTTGTACGCGAGGTTTTCGAGGCCGTTGCGCCGCGCGAGCTCGGAGCCGACCTCCACCATGCGCGGGGAATTGTCGATGCACCAGACCTGCTTGGCGCGGCGGGCGAGCAGTTGGGAGATCAGGCCCTCGCCGGCCCCCAAGTCGGCGACGACGATGGAGGGCACCAGCCGCAGCGCGAGGTGGCCGATGGCCTCCCATGAGCGGCCCGGGCAGTAATTCTTCCCCAGCCGGCCGGCGATCGTGTTGAAGTACTGCTCGGAGATGCGCCTGCGCTTCTGCACGATCCGTTCGAGGCTCTGGCGGTCCTCGGCGACCGCGGGCAGGGCCGCGACGGCCTCGGCCGCCGAGCGCAGGAGGGACCCCTCGTCGGC
>JBOHXF010000258.1:0-5798 GCA_050737455.1 Opitutaceae bacterium
ACATTCACGTGCATTCCACCAGGCATATGACCATCACGAAGGTTTTCGCCGTCTTGGCCGCCGGCTTGGGACTTATTCTGGGCGGCTGCGAAGGCACCGGTCCCAACACCCAATCGGGGGCTGTGACCGGCGGCGTTCTCGGCGCGATTGCCGGAGGCATCATCGGCAACAACTCCGGAGGCCACAATGCGGTCGGTGGCGCCTTGATCGGCGGCGCGTTGGGCGCGATCGCTGGGGGCACAATCGGCAACAGCATCGACCACGCGAACGGAACGATTTACGGATCGCAGGCTCAGGCGACGACGCCGATCGTCGAGCAGGCGCCGCCGCCCCCGCCGCCCCCCCCTCCGCAGGGCGAATACGTCCCGCCCCAGCCCTCGCCGAACGCCGTCTGGGTGCCCGGCCATTGGGAGTTCGACGGTCCCTCGTCCCGCTATCTTTGGATCCGCGGCTATTGGGCGATTCCGCCGGAGTATCATGCGTACTGGGTCCGGCCCCATTGGGAATATCGGCACCGCGGGTACGTGTACATCCGCGGCTACTGGCATTGATCCGCCTAGGGGCGCCGTTCTTGCGAACGGCGCCGCCCTCCTGTTGATTCGGGGGCGATGATTTCGCTCCATGAAGGGCGCGGGTCCCGGCGCCGCAAGCCGGCGGACCGGGTCTGCCATCTCCACCTGAAGGTCGCGGCCTGCCGACCGCTCATCTGGAGGCGATTGTGGGTGCGCGAGTCGATGTGGGTGTCGCGGCTGCATGATGCCATCCAGGTCGCGTTCGACTGGTACGATTACCAGACCCATGTGTTCAATCTGGGCGATCTGCGCTTCGGCAATCCGCGCAAGCGCGAGGATCTGCTCATCGAGGACGACCGGGACGTCACGCTGGCGGAAATCGGGATCGAGGGCCGCGCCGCCTTCACCTATGTCTATGAATTCGACGAGGGATGGACGGTCGACGTGACCGTCGAGGGCGTCCATGCGCCGAAAAAAGGCTTCAAATATCCCCGCTGCGCCGCGGGCGAGCGCGCCGGGCCGCCCGAGGATTGCGGCGGCCCGGAGGCGTACCACGACATGCTGGCCTGCATCAAGGAGCCGCAGACAGATCTTGGCCGGGAGTGGATCGACTGGCTGGGCCCCGATTACGACCCCGCTGCCTGCGACCTGGGCCACATCAACCAAGCTTTGAGCAAGTTAGGACGCTAACGAAGTGTTTCGGCAGGGAACCTGCACCCCCGAAGTAGCTGTCGAAGCCGTGTATGAAGACCCGCACATCGATCAAGACTCTATCGCTCGGTTCACTGCTTCGCGTTGTCGGCGCGCTGGGGGCAGGCGCCGCCTTCGTGAGTTGCCCGCTGCCCGTCAACGCGGCGTTCTTTTCCATCCATATCGGGGGCCTCAGCCACCCTCCGCCTCCGCCGCGCCGCGAGATGGTGCCACCCCGCCCCGGCGCCCATTATGTTTGGGTGAGCGGCTACTGGGGCGAGCAGGACGGCCATTACGTGTGGATCCGGGGATATTGGGAGCATACGCACCGGGGGCACACCGTGTGGATCGCACCCCGCTGGGTGCGGCACGGCCATCATTGGGAAATGGAAAAGGGCCACTGGCGCTAATCTGAAGCTTCCCGAACCTCAGCCGAGCCGATGTGGCCGGGCGTCCTGACGGCACACTCGTTCGGTTTCGCTGCGCGGTCGCCGCAATCCCCGCAGCGAAGCCGGCGGCACCGGGCCAGCGAACTTCGGCCGTTTGCGCGAGTCCGGTTAATCCGCCGCCGGTTCAACCGGGCCGGGCGAATCGGCTGAGGGAACGAACAGGTCCATGAAGGCGCGCGCGGGCATGCCGGAGAGGGTGGCCCGGTCCTCGAAGCGGTCGACCAAGCTCCGTGCCTTGTCCGCGCCATAGTGCCCTTCGAAAGCGGCCAGGGCTTTGCGTTTCAGCAACGGAAGCCCCTCGGCGCGCCGGCGACGATGGCCGAGGGGATATTCGACCGCGATCTTCCCGGTGGAGGAGCCGTCCCTGAAGAAAACCTGCACCGCGCTCGCGATGGACCGCTTGCCCGGGTCCAGGTAGTCCCGGGAATAGCGTTTGTGCTCGGAGACCGTCATCCGGACCCGGAGGGCGTCGATGCGCGAATCGGACGCCGCCTGATCTTCGTAGTCGGCCGCCTTCAGCGCGCCATGGATGAGACCTATTGCCGTCATGTACTGGAGGCAATGGTCGCGATCCGCGGGATTGTGGAGCGGGCCCGTCTTGTCGATGATCCGCATCGCGGATTCGTGGGTTGAGATTTCGACGCGGTCGATTTCATCGAGCCGGTCCTTCACCAGGGGATGGAGCCGGATCGCGCATTCGACGGCGGTCTGGGCGTGGAATTCCGCGGGGAATGAGACCTTGAAAAGCACGTTCTCCATCACATAGCAGCCAAAGGGTTGTGCGAGCTTCACAGGCTGGCCGCGAAAGGAGGCATCCTGGAAGCCCCAGATTTTCGCCGTCAAGGCGGATGGGTATCCGATTTCACCAGCCATAGTGAGAAGCGCCAGGCGGACGCCGCGGCCGGCGGCATCGCCTGCCGCCCAGGATTTGCGCGGGCCGGTGTTCGGCGCATGCCGGTAGGTGCGCAGGGAAGAGCCGTCCAGCCAAGCTTGGGAGACGGCGTCGATCGCCTGTTCGCGGCTGCCGCCCATGAGCGCGACGGAAAGGGCGGCGCAGGCGACCCGAACGAGCAGCACGTGGTCGAGGCCGGCCCGATTGAAGGCATTGTCCAGAGCGAGCACGCCCTGGATCTCGTGGGTCTTGACCAGCGCCGCGAGCAGGTCGCCCACGGTGAGCTCGCGTCCGGGAGGCAGGGGCGTTGAGAAGGCGGCCGGCTTGAGGCCCGCGGCGCGCTGGCGGCCCAGCCAGTCGGCGACCGCGAGGATCGCCCCGAGATTGTCCGACGGATGGCCCCATTCCGCGGCGAGCCAGGTGTCGTTGAAATCCAGCCAGCGGATGATGGCGCCGATGTTGAAGGCCGCACTGACCGGATCGAGCTCGTAGCGAGTCCCCGGAACCCGGGCTCCCGCGGTCATCGAGAGGCCGGGAACCTGGGGTCCGAGCAACTTCGTGCAGGCCGGGTGGCGGAGCGCAAGGATGCCGCAGGCCATGGCGTCCAGGAGGCACCAGCGCGCGGTGTCCAGAGCTTCCTCGCTGGCGCTCTTCGCCTGCAGGGAGAATTCGGCGATCTCGACGAAGAGCCTGTCCGGCGGCGGCCGGACATTCGATCGCAAAGCGGGGACTGCCATGGGGGAAATCCTAAGCCTGGGCTGCGGCCGGGGCAAATCTCTCGCTATCTTCGGCCCAGCGGGGTGAACGGCCGCGGCTTCGGACCGGTGTAATTCGCGCTCGGGCGGATGATCTTGCCGTCCTCCCGCTGTTCGACGACGTGCGCCGCCCAGCCCGCCGTGCGGGCGATCACGAACAGAGGGGTGAACATCGCGGTCGGAATGCCCAGCATCCGGAAGGCCGGCGCGCTGTTCCAATCGAGGTTCGGGAACATCCGCCTGGCCTCCGCCATCACCCGCTCGATCCGCTCGCAGATGGCGAAAAGGTTCCGGTCGGCCTCGGATGCGCGAAGTTCCCGGGAGATCTCCTTGATGATCGGGTGGCGTGGATCGCCGGTCGTGTAAACCGGGTGGCCAAATCCGATCACGATCTCGCGGCGAGCGAGCCGCCCGCGGATGTCCACCTCCGCCTCGTCGGGCGAGCGGTACCGCAGGATGATCTCCATCGCCACCTCGTTCGCGCCGCCGTGCTTCGGCCCCCGCAGGGCGCCGATCGCGCCGGTCACCGCCGAGTACAGGTCGGAGCCGGTGCCGGCCACGACCCGCGCGGTGAAGGTCGAGGCGTTGAACTCATGTTCGGCGTAAAGGATCAGCGAACGGTCCAGGGCGCGGGCATGGAGCGCGGAGGGCGCTCGCCCATGGAGCAGATGGAGAAAATGCCCGGCCAGCGAAGCCTCGCCCGTCTCCGCCGCGATGCGGCCGCCTCCATTCGAAAAATGGCGCCAGTAAAGGAGCATGCCGGGGAAAACCGAAATCAGCCGGTCGGCGATCCGGCGCGCGCCCTCGGGATCGTGTGCCGGGTCCTCGGGTTCGAGGCTGCCGAGGACGGAGCAGCCGGTGCGCAGGATGTCCATGGGGTGGGCCGAGGCCGGCAGCCGCTCCAGCACCCCGCACAAGGATTCGGGAAGACCGCGAAGCGAGGCCAGGTGGGCGCGATAACCCTCCAGCTCAGCCCGGTTGGGCAGCCGCCCACGGATGAGCAAATGCGCGACTTCCTCGTAGGTGGCCTCGCGCGCGAGGTCGGCGATATCGTAGCCGCGATAATGGAGGTCGTTGCCCGCGTGGCCGACGGTGCAGATCGCCGTGTTGCCTGCGGGCACGCCGGACAAGGCGACGGATTTCTTGGGCGCGGGAGTCATCGGCGGCTCGGTCCGGGCGCGGGCCGTGCCGTTCCCCGCCGCTCATCGCCCGGAGGCTCCGCCAAAAGACCTCGACGGCTTGCGTTGGGTCGGCCGAAGAAGGGCATCGGTCCGGGTCAGGCCTGTTCTCGGCCTAACGGGCCGCGGCCGAAAAGCCGGTCGAGCCGCTCCTCGTAACGGTGGTAATCGAGCACGCGATAAAGGTCATCCCGCGTCTGCATCTCGGCCACCACGGCCTTTTGCGTCCCATCCCGGCGGATCGCGCCGTACACCCGCTCGGCAGCGGCGCTCATCGCCCGGAAGGCGGAAAGGGGATAAAGCACCAGCGCCACGCCGGTCGAGCGCAGCTCCTCCAGCGTGAACAAGGGGGTGCGGCCGAACTCGGTGAGATTCGCCAGCACCGGGGCGGGCACCTCCGCGGCGAACCGGCGATAATCGTCCAGGGAGCCGAGCGCTTCCGCGAAGATCATGTCCGCGCCGGCGGCGACGTACGCCTGGGACCGTTCGATGGCCCCGGCGAGCCCTTCGCCCGCGAAAGCGTCGGTCCGCGCCATCACGACGAAGGTCGGGTCGATTTTCGCGTCTACCGCTGCCTTTACGCGGTCGGCCATCTCCGAGGCGGAGACAAGCTCCTTGCCCGGGCGATGGCCGCAGCGTTTCGCACTTACTTGGTCCTCGAGATGGACGGCGGCCGCTCCCGCCCGCCCCAGTTCCCTGACAGCGCGGCCGATATTGAAGGCATGGCCCCAGCCGGTGTCGATGTCGACGAGCAGGGGAAGCGGGACGGCGGCGGCGATCCGGCGGGCGTCCGCAAGGACGTCCTCCAAGTGGGTCATGCCCAAATCCGGGAGCCCATGCGAGGCGTTGGCGACGCCGGCGCCGGAAAGATAAAGGGCCCGAAAGCCGGCGCGCTGGGCGAGTAGCGCGCCATAGGCGTCGATCGCGCCGACGATCTGAAGCGGTCTCTCGACTTCAAGGGCCGCGCGGAAGGCGGCGCCGGGCGAGGGGGGCGGACTCACGGCCCCCACCATGCGTTGGGCGCGCCCCCCTGTCCAGCGCGCGCATGGGCACTGACAGATTCAGGTCGCCGGAAATGAGCTGAATCTGCCGGAAGCCGGTGCATGTCCCCTTTGATGTCTCCGGGCGCAAGGGTGCGAACGCGTTGAGATTGGTCGCAGCACGAGGTGGGCGGGCGTTTGATCGCGCGTGACGGCCGAATCCGACGCGGAGCCGGCCGAGGAACGGGCCGGGCTCTCCGACGAGATTCACCGGGACCGTCGACCGTTCCGACGCTGATCGACGGCGCGGTCGACCGGACGGCTGGCTTCGCCCTTCTATGC
>JBOHXF010000259.1:0-1844 GCA_050737455.1 Opitutaceae bacterium
GGCTCCAGGAGCGGCGTCGGCGCGCCGCGCTGGCGAGCCGCTGGGACGGGCTCGCCGGGCGGTTGCGCGGGGCTGTTTCCGCGGCCACGCGCGTCCGGCGCGAGGAGCCGCTGGCTGTGCGCACCACGCTTCGCGTGGGCGGGGCGGCGCGGCTGTACGCCGAACCCGCCGATGCGGCGGACCTGCGGGCGCTCCTGCGGGCCGCGAAGGCCGAAGGCCTCGCCGTGCATTTGCTCGGCCGGGGCTCGAATCTGATCGTTCCCGACGAGGGCGTGGACGGGCTCGTCCTCTGCCTTGCCCGGGATTTCTGGTCCCGGTTCGAGCCGCAGGCCGACGGCTCGATTCTCGTAGGCGCCGGATTGCGGTTAAAGCGCCTGTGCGGGCTGGCCGCAGCCGCCGGGTTCCGCGGCTTCGAGTTTCTCGAGGGGATCCCCGGCAGCGTGGGCGGCGCCCTGCGGATGAACGCCGGCGCGATGGGCGGCTGGATGTTCGATGTGGTCGAGGCCGTGGAACTCATGACACCCGACGGCGAGACCCGTACGCTGCGCAGGGAGGAGATGCACGTCGCCTACCGTCATTGCGCGGAACTTCGTGAGGCGGCGGCTCTGTCGGCGCGGCTTCGGCCGGGCGCGGGAGCAGCCGGCATTCCGGCGGAGATTACGGAAGAGCCCGGTTCGGGCGCCCGCCGCGCGGCGGAAAGCGGGCCGCCACTTCTTTCGGGCGCGGACCCCGCCGCCGGGAGCCGCGGGCCCGGCGCGATCGAGCGGCAGATCGACGTTTATCGGCGGCGCCGGCATGAATCGCAGCCCCGCGAACCGAGCGCCGGCTGCATTTTCAAAAACCCTCAGGGCCGGTCGGCAGGCCGGCTCATCGACGAGAGCGGACTCAAGGGCGAGCGGGTGGGGGGCGCCGAAGTCTCCGCCGTGCACGCCAATTTCATCGTCAATCGGGGCGGCGCGACCGGGGCGGATGTCCTCGAACTCATCCGCCGGATACGAGCCCGGGTGCGCGAACGCACCGGCGTGGATCTGGAACCCGAGGCGCTTCTCTACGGCCGCCTCTGGGAGGATGTGCTATGAGCCGGCCGACGACGACGCCCCTGGAATCCCGGCGCTGCCGAACCACGCAGCCGGACACGCTGGGAAAACCCGGGAGTCTCCTATGAGCGCATTCCCGTCGACGGCGAAACCGAAGCCGCCCGCCGCCGAGCGGATTGGAGGCGAGGGGCGCGGCGCCGAACCCGTCGTCGCCGTGCTGGCCGGAGGGACCTCGCCCGAAAGGGAGGTTTCCCTCGGTTCGGGCAGGGCGTGCGCGCTGGCGCTCGCACGGTCCTTTCCCACCGTTTGCCTCGACGTGGAGCGCGACGCCATCCCGGCCGATCTCGATCCGGCGCGCCATGTCGTGTTTTCCACTCTGCACGGCACCTTCGGCGAGGATGGAGGCATGCAGCGCCTCCTCGAGACCGCGGGAATAGCCTACGGCGGCTGCGACGCCGCGGCGAGCGCGCTCACCATGGACAAGGAGCGGTGCAAGGACGCGGTCGCGAAGCGGGGCGTGCGCGGCGCCGAAGCGGTGCGCTTCGAGGCGTCCTGCGCTCCGGAGGCGGACGCCCTCGGAGCCCGGCTTGGGTGGAATCTGGTCGTGAAGCCCAACGACCAAGGCAGCAGCGTCGGGCTGAGCCTGGTCTCCAGCCGCGCCGAACTCCTCGCCGCGCTCGGCCGGCTGACGCCCGGTTCCTGGCTCGTCGAGCGGCGGGTCGCCGGACGCGAATTGTCGGTGGGCGTGCTGGCGGGGCGCGCCCTGGGCGTCGTCGAAATCCGTCCGCGGTCCGGGGTGTACGACTA
>JBOHXF010000260.1:0-8214 GCA_050737455.1 Opitutaceae bacterium
ACCAGCAGCCCGTGCAGGATCGCCAAAGGGGGCGGCGGGTGCCCCGGCACCTCCACGTCCACCGGCAGCAGATCCGCCGCGCCGTTCCCGCAGACGAAGCTACCCGCGAACACTCCGCCGGAGAGCGCGCAGGCGCCCACCGCCACGACGCGCTTCGGGGTGGGCATTGCGTCGTAAACCTTGCGCAGGGCGACCCTCATATGGTCGGTCACCGGGCCGACCACCAGCAGCACGTCGGCATGGCGGGGGGCGGGCGTGATGAAAAAGCCCAGCCGGTGCAGATTGTAATAGGGGTTGGCGAGCTGCTTCACCTCGTTGAGGCAGGCGCCGCAATCGCCCGCGTCGACGACGATGATGTGGACCGACCGCCGGAAGGGCCCGCCAAGCGGGCCGTCGCCCGGCCGCTCGGCCGCCCATTCGTACGTGCCCGTCTCCCATTCGATCGGCCGCTCGATGCCGGCCGCGCAGCGGTAGCAGTGCACGCAACGCCGAGGGTTCACGGCGACTCCGCCGCCGCCCGCCTCGATCGCCCCCACGGGGCAGCGGGCCGCCAGCGCCGCCGCGGCCTCGGGCCCGAATTCGCCGCCAATCGGCCGGCCCGGGGTGACGCCCGCCGCGGTCTCGCTGCCGCGCGGATACACGGTGCTTTTGATTCCGGTGGTGAGGCCTTTAAGGACCCATTGGCTCATAGGAGGAAGGCTGCGGGCTGGCGTCGCGGGGCGGCTCTCCGATCAGCGATCGTTTTCGGCGACCGATAGGTCGAAGGTGGAAAGCATGATGGGAAAATCCTGAAACGCGAAGTTCTCAACACCGAGGTGGAATCCATGCCAGTTCGCGAACGAGGGAGGCACGATTCGGTAGCGGACAATCCTCCCCGAGTCGTCCAACCTCACCCAGTGGAAGGCGGCGCCGCGCGGCGCTTCGACCCAGCCCAGGGCCGCCCCGGCCCTCAGCCGCGGCGGCCGGACGACCGGGCCTCCGGCCAGGCGCCCGAACGCCTGCTCCATGAGCCGCGCCGATTGCCGCGCCTCCGCGAAAAGGATCCGCAGGCGGGCGTAACCGTCGCCCTCCCGTTCGCACGGCACTTCGAAATCGTAGGCCTCGTATCCGCCGTACGGCTGCGCCCGCCGCACGTCGCGGACGAGGCCCGAGGCGCGCGCGACCGGCCCCAGGAGCCCGTAAACGGTGGCGTCCCGGAGCGCGACGATGCCCACCTCCTCGAGCCGGTCCAGGAAGCTGCTGGAAACGCGCAGCGCCAGTTCCAATTCGTTCAGCTGGCGCATCGCCCCGCCCGACCGTTCGAGCGCGCGCCGACAGGCCTCGTCGGGCAGATTCCGCAGCAATCCGCCCGGCGCCAGCAGGCCGAACAGGTAGCGGTGCCCGGCCAGTTCGCCGGAAGCGCGCAGCAGATCCTCCTCGAGGATGCCCGCCCGGCTGCTCGCGACCACCAGGCCTGTGGACTCGCAGATTTCCTGAATGGCGCCGGCGTGCTGCCGGAGCCGCTCCAGCTCCGCCAGGAACACCCGCAGGGTCCGCGCCCGCGCGGGCACTTCGGCTCCGGCGGCCGTCTCGATGGCCTGGCAGAACCCGAGCCCGTGCGCGAAAGCGGTCGTGGCGGCGAACCGCTCCGCGAGCAGCAGCCCCTCGTCGGCCGTCTTGCTCTCCGCGAGCTTCTCGACCGCGCGCCATTTGTAAAACAGGCGCGGAGTCGAGCGCGTCACGTCCTCACCGACCGTTTCCAGAAGAAAGTGGACCGATTCCGTCACCCCGGAGTACTTGGGCCCGACGGGCATCACGAACGCGCCCGGCTCCCGGAGGACGCGCTGGGGCCGCCAGTCGGCGGCGGGCCGGCGGTGGCGCAGCGCCGCCGTGGCATCGAATCCGAGGGCCATGGGCGCAACCCCCTCCTGCCAGGCATCGTCGTGGAGCACGAAATCGCCGAGACGGGGATGCCCCTCGAAAGTCAGCCCGTACATGTCCTCCGTCTCCCGCTCGTGCCAATCGGCCGCGTGGACGAACCGGACGATGCTGGGGAACCGCCGCTCCGCGTGCGGCGCGCTCGCCAGGACGTGGACCCACCCCGCCTCACGCTCGCCGTAAAAGCAGTGGCGCAGGCGCCACGTGTCCACGGCCTCCTCCGCGATCAGGCCGGCGTAGCTGAAACCCCATTCCAGAAACAGCCGACCGCAGACCTCGGCGAAAACCGCGTGCTCGCACGCCA
The DNA here is from genome assembly GCA_050737455.1 of Opitutaceae bacterium. Lineage (GTDB taxonomy): Bacteria > Verrucomicrobiota > Verrucomicrobiia > Opitutales > Opitutaceae > Palsa-1447. The sequence goes on from JBOHXF010000260.1 coordinate 2,222, forward strand.
CCTCGGTTGTGTCGGCTTGGGCTCCCAGACGGACCCGCGCGCGGGCCGGCCAGCGGCGTTCGATTTGAGCCTGGAGTTCGGAGGGGATCATCGGGACAGGGCGGAGGCCGCGAGGTTGAGGAGATCCTCCAACGGCTTGGGGATGTAAAAGCCGAAAACCAGCATCGGGACGGCCGCCAGCGCGAGCGCGAGCCCGCAGCTGAACGGCAGCCGGAACGGCCGGGCGGCCCCATGGCCGGAACGGCTCGCGGCGGGCTCCCCGCCGGGCGCGGCGTCCACGCGCACGCCGAAGACGATCCGGTTGACGTGGAGCATGATGCCGAAGAACGCGATGACGATGAACAGCGCGAGCAGTCCGGTGACCAGGTAGCGGCCGCCCGACAGGCCCGCCTTGAGAATCGCAAACTCGCTCAGGAACAAGGCCAGGGGCGGCGCGCCCGTGATGCCGAGGGCGCCGAGGACCAGCGCGGCGCCGGCCGCCGGGCAGCGCCGGATGAGCCCGCGCACCTTGGCGACCTCCCGGGTCTCCACGGCCAGCAGCACGGCGCCCGCGGCGAAGAAGCAGAACGACTTGGTCACCGAATGGCCGACGATCTGCTGCATGGCCGCGTAGCTGCCGGCGGAACTGCCCAATCCGACCGCCGTGAGGATGATTCCCATGTGCTCGACCGTCGAAAAGGCGAACATCCGCTTGTAGTCCCGAACCTGCAGGAGGACGAACGCGGCCGTGCCGACGGACACCAAACCCAAGGCCATCGCCCAGGCTCCGGCGTGCGCATGGGGCGCGGCCCGCATGATCGGGAACAGCCGAAGGATCACGTAGAGCACGGTGGTCGTCTCCACGCCGGAGAGGAGGGCGCACACCGGCGAGGGCGCCTGGCTGTGCGCGTCGGGGAGCCAGGTGTGCATGGGAACGAGCCCCACCTTGGTGCCGAACCCGATCAGGATGAATACAAACGCGGTCTGAAGAAGGACGGGCGGCATGCGTGGTCCGGCGGCGACCAGCCCTTCCCAGGTGTAGACCCCGCCGCCCGCCGCCCGCATCGCGGCGAACAGGACGAGGAAGCCGAACAGCGCGAAGCCCGCGCCCATCAACGAAAGCAGCACATACTTCCAGGCCGCCTCGAGGGCGGCCCGGGTGTTCTCGAAGGAAACGAGCAGCGCCGAGCACAGGGTGGTCAGCTCGACGACAATCCAGACCAGCGTCGGCTCGGCCGCGACCGGCACCGCGAGCATCGAGAAGACGAACAGGTTGTAATTGGCGAAATACAGCCGGCGTTTCCCCGGGGTGAGCGGTTCGTGGGCCAGGTAGCCGATCGAGAAGATCGACGCCGTGGTCGCGACCAGCCCGACCAGGAGAAGGATGAGGGCGCTGAGCCCGTCCACCGCGATCCACTTCAACGCGCCGGCGTGAACCGGGCTCACCACCAGGGTGCCGGTTCCGGCGGCCATCCGCCAGGCCAGGCGCGCGGCGATCGCCAAAACGGAAACGGAGGACGCCACCGTCACCGCCGGAGCCCAGTTTCGGTGCGCCGGAAGGCACACCAGGAAAGTGGCGACGACGGGAATGAGGAGAAGCAGCAGCACGCTCATGGGAGAGCCGCCCCCTTCGGCGCCGCTTCGTCCGCCGTCCGGTCCCCGCGGCGCATTTCGGACGCGGCGGCCGGGCTCGCCGGCGGAGACTCCTTCAGGCTGTCAAGTTCGCCGACGGCCGTCGTCCCGATGTGGTGGTGCACGGCCCGGGTCAGCACCCCCATGATGAAGACAATGATGAGTCCGTCGGTGGCGATGGCGAGTTCGACGAGCATCGGCAGGTCGTGCGCGATCGCGATCCCCGCTAAAAAGGCCCCGTTCTCCATCGCCAGGATGCCGAGGAGCAGGGGCACCGCCTCGCGCCGGACCGTGAGGGTGTAGGCGCCGATGAGCACGCCGGCGATGCCGATCGGCACGTTCGGCCCGTAGGCGGCCGGTCCGGCGGCCGCCATAATCGGCATCCCGAGGAAGTACGCCAGCACGGCCAGCGCGAGCGCGATCAGGAGGGCCGTGGGGATGTTGAGGGCCTGGTCGACCTCACGCCGCGTATAGATCTCCGCCGGCGAGGTGCGCCGGAGGAGCCACGGCACCACGATCGGCTTGCTGATCAGGTTCACGATCGCGACGCCGTACAGATGGCTCGAATGGAACCGCAGCCCGAGCACGAGGGCGGAGGCGGCCAGGAGGAGCGATTGGGCGATGAACAGGTTGAGGCAGCCTCGCGCCTGGCGCATGGCGACCAGGCCGAAGCACGCGAGCAGGAACAATCCGCCAACGAGGGCGTTGATGTTTTCGAGCACGGGGCTCATGGCAGGAAGACGCGCGAGATCATCGCGGCCACCGCGGTGATGAATGCGGCGCCGAGGAATTCGGAGATGCGGAAGAGCCGGAGCTTGGCCAGCGAGGACTCGATCACGACAAGAACGAGCACGAAGCAGAAGATCTTGAACAGGACGAAGGGAATCGCGCAGAGGACGTCCGCCACGCTCTGCCCGTGCGCGAGGCCCCAGGGCGTGACGAGCACGTTGAGCAGGATGCAGATCAGCACGAACAGCTTCATGTATCCGCCCCACTTGACGAGGGCGAAGCCGCGGCCCGAATATTCGAGGGACTTGGACTCGTCGATCATGGCGAGTTCGAAATGCCCCGAGGGGTTGTCCACCGGGATGCGCCCCCCTTCGGCGAGGATCAGCATGAGGAAGGCGAGGACGATCAGCACGTGGGCCGGCGTGAAGAAATTTGCGATGGGGGTGACCCACGCCGCCTGCACGATGTAGGGGATCGTCGAGCCGGCGACGAACGACACGGTGAAGAAAACGATCATGAAGACCGGCTCCGCAAGGAATCCCACCATCCGGGTGCGGCTCGCGCCGATCGGGCCGTAGGGGTTGGCCGTGTCGACGGCGGCGAGCGCCGCGAAGAACCCGCCCAGAGCGAGCACGAACCCGCTGGCCAGCATATCGCCCATGAAGGCGAAGAAGAGGGGATAGTCGGTCAGGACCGGGATCAGCATCGTGACGAAAAGCGGGGTCACGAACACGATGTAGGGCGTGAAGCGGAAGATCCAGGAGCTGTCCTCCGAGACGACTTCGTCCTTGTGGAACAGCTTCCAGAGGTCGCGGTAGGGCTGCAGAATCCCCGGACCGCGCTTGGATTGAACGATCTCCTTCAGCCGGGACAGGACCCCGGAGACAAGCGGAGCGAAGACAAGGGTCACCGCCACCTGGATCAGATTGAATACGATCAGGCGGAGCATGGGCGTGCGAAGGGGCGCGTCATTCCTGTTTCAGTTGGACTGAGACAGGAGTCATCAGCCCGGAAGGTCCGGGCGGTTTCCCTTGCGGGGCGGCGGATTCCATCGCCGCGCCAGCGACGGTAGCCGCAGTCGCGGTTCGATCAAGTCCATAATGGCTTCATCCTCGAATTGAGCGTTCTCCCATGAGGCCCGCCCATAAAATCCGCAATCCTCAGGCGGGCGGACGTCCTGACGCGCGAATCGCGTGCGGCGCTTCCGCCTGGGCGATATCGGCGCGGCGGGCGTGGACCGAACGCCCTCCAAGCCGTGAGTTCCCCTCCGCTTCCGAGCCTCCCCATCCGCGGCGAACCCCGGAACCGGCCTGCGGCCGTCCGGGTCCCTGCAAGGGACGATCGCCGCCTGTAGACGGAAGATTGCGCGCGGCCGCCCTCGCCATGCCCGAACCGAATCCCACCTGGCTCGACACCCGCACGGCCGGCGTGCTCGCGCACGTCTCGGCGCTGCCCGGCGCCTACGGCATCGGCAACCTTGGGGCCGGCGCTCGGGGATTCGTGGACTTCCTTGCCGGAATCGGCTTCCGCCACTGGCAGATCTGTCCGATCGGGCCGACCGGCTACGGCGATTCGCCCTACCAGCTCTTCTCCAGCTTCGCCGGCAATCCTTATTTCATCGATCTCGGCGAACTGCGGGAGGCCGGCCTGCTCACCGACGAGGAACTCGCGCCCCTGCGCGCGCTGCCTGAGCGGCGGGCCGATTACGGGCGGCTCCACCACGAATTCCGGGGCGTCCTGGCGCACGCCGCCGAACGCTTCGCCGCATCGGGCGCCGACGCGTGCGGCGGCTACGGCTCGTTCTCGGGCTTTCGCCGGATGCACGCCGCCTGGCTCGAACCGTTTGCCGGCTTCATGGGGCTGAAGGCCCACTTCGGCGGAGGCGCCTGGCCGAACTGGCCGCGGCCGTTCCCGCAATGGAGCGCGGATCTTCTGGACTCCCTGCCGGAGGGCGCCCGTGCCGAAGCCGCGCGGCGCGCCTTTTATCAATACGTCTTTTTCGGCCAGTGGCGGCGGCTGCGCGCCTACGCGGCCGAGCGCCGCGTGGAAATCGTCGGCGACGTTCCGATCTTTGTCGCCCTGGACAGCGCGGACGTCTGGCAGCGCCGCTCCGTGTTCCGTCTGGATCACGACGGACGGCCGCTGGCGGTCGCGGGCGTTCCGCCGGACTATTTCTCCGAGCTCGGCCAGCTCTGGGGCAATCCGCTCTACGACTGGGACCGGCTGCGCGCGGAAGGATACCATTGGTGGATCGAGCGGCTCCGCGCCGCCTTCGCGCTCTACGACATCGTCCGCCTCGACCACTTCCGCGGCTTCGACACCTACTGGGAGATCCCTGCGGGCTCCGCGGACGCCCGGTCTGGCCGGTGGCGGGCCGGGCCGGGCGCCGCCTTCTTCGAGGCGGTCCGCGCGGCGCTCCCAGGGGCGCGGATCATCGCGGAAGACCTGGGCTACATTCGGCCGGAGGTGGCCGAACTTCGGCGCGCGTGCGGGCTGCCCGGAATGAAGGTGCTCCAGTTCGGCTACGGCCACGACGCGAACAACGCGAACCTGCCGCACTTCTGCCCGCCGGACAGCGTCGTCTATCCCGGCACGCACGACAACCTCACGACCCGGGGCTGGCTCGAGGGCCTGCGCGGCGCGGAATTCGCGCGGGTCGACGATTACTTCCGACTGGGCGGCTCGCGCTCCTCCTGGGGCATCGTCCGCGCCGCGTTCGCGGCCGTCTCGCGGCTTGCGGTCGTGCCCATCCAGGACCTCCTCGATCTTCCGGCGGAGGCGAGCTTCAACCGGCCCGGGATGCCCGAGGGCAATTGGCAGTGGCGCCTGGGCGGCGGCGAGCTGGAACAGCTTCACGAAGCCCAGGGCGCGCTGCTGCGCCATTGGATCCGGCTCTACGACCGAACAGGCGGGCGGCCGGTGCGCGATTACAGCGAGCCGCCCGGGCACGCGGCAGCCCCGGCGGCGGCCGTCTAGTCGCCGCCGGCGCCGATACGCGCGGGAGAATCCCCCCGCCGCCGCGCCTAAATCGGGAACAGCCGGATGAATCCGCGGTTCCATCCTCCTGGATGGCAACCGCCAGCCCACCCGATCCTCTCTGGTACAAAGACGCGGCCATTTACCAGCTCCACGTCAAGGCCTTCTTCGACTCCAACAACGACGGCGTGGGGGATTTCAAGGGGTTGACCGCCAAGCTCGATTATCTCCAGGACCTTGGCATCACCGCGGTCTGGCTGCTGCCGTTCTATCCTTCGCCGCTCCGGGACGATGGGTACGACATCGCCGATTACCGCGGGATCCACCCGGCGTACGGGACGATGGCCGATTTCCGCCTCTTCGTCCGCGAGGCGCACCGGCGGGGCCTGAAGGTCGTCACCGAATTGGTGATCAACCACACCTCGGACCGCCACCCTTGGTTCCAGCGGGCGCGCCGGGCCAGGCCCGGGACGAACGCCCGCAATTTCTACGTCTGGTCGCATACGGACCGGCGGTACGCGGATACGCGTATCATATTCATAGATACCGAAAGGTCGAATTGGACGTGGGACCCCGAGGCCAACGCGTACTACTGGCACCGGTTCTACGCGCACCAGCCGGATCTCAACTTCGACAATCGGGCGGTCGTCCGCGCCGTGACCGGCGTGATGCGGTAC
>JBOHXF010000261.1:0-2244 GCA_050737455.1 Opitutaceae bacterium
CAATGCGGCCCCGGCGGATCCGCATCCGGCGGAGCCGGCGGCGGCCAAATCCAACCAGGACGAATTCGGCTTCGGGGAACTCGAAAGCCGGGGCTCGTTCGAAAAGACCGACCGGAACCTCTTCGACGGCCAGGACTTGGACGTCCCGACCTACCTCCGCAAGGGGATCAAGATCGTGCTTTGAAGGAGTTGGGCTCCGAACGAGGCAAGCGTGTGCCCGAGGGCATCCCGGTCTCGCGGCGGGGGCGGATCTCCGGCTATCGGCGCAGAACGATTCCGAAATGCCAAGGTGGAAGAAGTTGGCTCGGCTCCGGATAAAGCCCGGCCGACCGCGCCCATTCCGCAATCTGTTCCGGCCGCGGTCGAATTGAGAGGTCGGGGCCGCGCGGTGTCGCCACATCCGAACGCCAGTGAATCCCGAGGAGCCGGCCTCCAGGACGCACGGCCTCCGCGCCCCGCCGAAGTATCTCGACCGGACTTACGGCGTGAAGGATGTTGAAGAGCAGGACCGCATCCACACTGTTTGCCGGCACGCCAAACCCGTCGACGATCACATCGCGCAAATCCAAGCGCAGGTTTCCTATCATAGCAGCCGCAGCGCGCGCACGCGTGCGTTCGATCATCTTGGACTCGATATCAAACGAGTGCAGCGTCCCGCCGATTCGCTGTGCGGTGGGCACGGTGAACGTCCCATAACCACAACCGACCTCGACCGCATCCCCAACGTTCCGATCAATTTTCAACGCATCCAGAATCCCAGCGACATCGAACAAGCTCTCCCAGTAGCGCTCATCCGGCATTCCGCTGTCCCGCACTTTCATCGGCACTGAGATTCCAACAAGCGGGTGTCAAACGCAATCGAGCATCCGCTCGTGACTTTCCTTCCGGCAACTTCACCGTCTTCCGCAAAATCGCCGAAAGTGCCGGACAGTTTGATCGGCCGCGCCGCCGAGCGCACGCGATTATCAACGTGTCGAGCGCCCGCCGCAGCCGCTTGAGCTGGGTCACTCGCTGGGTGATTTCCTTTCGCTTGGCCTCAAGGAGGCGTTTGACTTCCGCGCACGACTCTCCCGGCAAAATTTGGAGATCAACCAGTGCTTTGATTTCGTTGAGGGTGAAGCCGAGTTCCTTTGTCGAACGGATGAAACGCAATCGGGCCAGTGCGTCCTCGTCAAAGTCGCGATAACCCGAGTCCGGCCAACGGTGCGTGGCCGGGAACAGATTCACCCGCTTGAAGCCGAAGGGCCGTCTCGCGGGTTTCTTTGTTTACGGAGAAGAATCTGAGCCGCCCCCCTTTCCGCTCGATGAGACGGAGGCTGTTTCACTTTTCTCAGGGTTCGAGCTGATAGAGGACCGTTTGCTTCCACCTGAACAATCGCTACCGCTCTTCGCGGATCGGGAGCGCTGGCAAGTGTGGCAGCTCATAAAGTGAGTGGCCCCCCGCGAACCCTTGGTAATGAATGAACCTCCCTCCGGTGGCGCTGCTTCCTCAGCCTCAAGTGAGCTTCCATATGGATTTGGCGGCGACGAAGTGTCCGTCTACTTTCAACAAGTTACGAATGTCGGAACCACGGCCGGCCGTATTTCAGCAAGGTGCTGGACTCCTCGAATTCCAAAACACGTACATCGCTGACAGGTCATGTCTTTGGGTTCTTCGATGGTCCGAGGCGAACCCTTTGCTAGCGCTTCAGCCAGCGCGCCGCCCAGCGGAGGAAATACGGCCAATTAGGCGCGGGCGTGTGGCCCTCGTGATGCTGGCGGAAGGCCACGGCGCCGCCGACGAGCGCAGTCCCCATCGGCGGAAAGACCCGCGTGCCCAGCCCCCTGGCGCCCAGAAGCCGGTACACGGGGTCGGAAGCGGCCGCCGCCAGGAACATGCCCTTGGCGTCGACCCAGCCGTCCCCCGCCGCGGTGGCGCCGCCGCTGATGAACACCGGGCGCGGCGCGCAGAGCGCGATCAGCTCGTTGGCGTCGACCGGCAAGTCATCGACCGTCAGCGGACCATCATAGCGAAGGAAGTTGCCGGCCATCCAGTACAATTCGTCGCTGGCCAGGTTGCCCACGCCCTCCCCGTAAATATGACGATACAGCTTGGCTCCGCCCTCCCCGGAGGAACTCACATAGGCGGCGGCGAAACGCCTGTCGAAAGCCATGGCGACCAGCGCGGCCTTGCCGTAGCGGGAATGGCCGGCGATGGCGACGCGCCCGCCATCCACCGCCTTGTCGGTTTCGAAGTAGTCGAGC
>JBOHXF010000262.1:0-3770 GCA_050737455.1 Opitutaceae bacterium
GCGGCGAGACGATCCGGCACGACCCGGATCGACGGAGGCGCACCGGGAAAGGCGGCCGAGCGACCGATAAACGGAGGCATCGCTTCTCAAACGACGGGCCGCCGCTCGGGTTCGATCGCGGCGATCGCCTGCATGATACGGCCGGCGGCATTCATGTACCGCTCCTTGCCATCCTGCGGGCGATCGTACTGTTCCGGCAGGAGCGCCGGCCCATAGGCCACGTCGATCGGCAGCCCCGCCCGGAGCGCGCCCCCCCGGCCGTAGGCCGCGAACGAGCCGAAGACCCTCGCCGGCACGACCGGGACACCCGACTTGCATGCGATCAGGCCGATTCCTCCCTTGGGGCGCTGCAGCCGGCCGTCCGGGGAGCGGGTGCCTTCGGGGAACACGATGACGGCCTTGCCTGAGTTCAGGGCCTGGAGCACCCGCCGAATGGCGTTCACGTCGGCGCCTCCGTCCCGATCCACGGGAATCGTGCCCACCGCGTCGAGCCACCGAGCGGGAATGCCGGGTTTCCAGAGCGTCTTTCGCGCGAAGAAGCTCACCTGGCGGCTCAGATGCAGGCCGACGATCGGGGGGTCGAGGTGACTCGAATGATTCGCGGCAACGATAAAGCCGCCCACCGCCGGCAGATGCTCGAGGCCCGTGATTTCGCCGCGGAACGAGATGTCGTACAGCACCTTGATCGCCCAATGGGACACCCCGTAGGCGGGTTCCATTTCAAGTTGCGTGTAGGCTCGGCTCACGGAGCGATCCCGGCGGCTACCGCGGCCGCCATAAGCTCGACGACCTCCACGAGCGGCCGGTGGGTCGTGTCAATCGAGACGGCTCCCGGAGGACAAATCAGGGGGGCAGTCGCGCGCGTGGAGTCCAGGCGGTCCCGCTCGAGCACAGCGTCGCTCTGACCCTCCCGGGCCCGCCGCCGCGTCCGTTCCCCGGGATCGGCGTGGAGAAAGAAACGGACCGCGGCGTCCGGAAAGATGACCGTGCCGATGTCGCGGCCGTCCATGACCAGCCCCCGGAAGCCGTTCGCCCGGGCCACGCCCGCTTGGCCGCGCTCGAACGTCGCCAGTTTGGCGCGCAGCTCGGGAATCGCCGCGAAATGGGACACGGCGGCGTTCACTTCCGCGCCGCGGATCTCCTCGCCGGCCGCCTGCCCGCCGATTTCCATCGTCGCGGAGCGTCCCTCGATCCGGGTGGCAAGGACGATGCCGTCGAGGGCCGCCCGGATCCCGGGGGCGTCGGCCGGCGCCACGCCGCGGCGGAGCATTTCCGCGGTGAGCGCCCGGAAATACGATCCTGTGTCGGCGTGGAGCAGTCCAAAGCGTTCGCTCAAGGCCCGCGCCGTGGACGATTTGCCCGAGGCCGCGCCGCCGTCGATCGCCACGATGAGGAAATGGCCGGAGGCCGCGGGGGAGCCGGTCATGGGTTCTGGGCCGGATTCCGCGTCCGGACCGAATCGAGCCGCTCGAAGAAGTCCGGAAAGCTCTTCGCGCACACCCCGGGATCGCGCACGCGGATCCAGGGCCGGCCGTCGCCGCGAAGATCGCGGCAACCCAGGATGGCGAAGCTCATGGCGACGCGATGGTCGCCGTGGGAGTCGATGTCCACGGGTTCCGGCAGCCGCCGCCGCAACTCGGTTTCCGTGACGGGGCCGATTTCGAGGGAATCCTCGCTGGTGCGGCAGCCACCGAGGCCGACGATTTTGCGCAGCTCCGCCGCAGCCGCCGCCACGCGATCGGTTTCCTGCTTGCGGGTGTGGGCGATGCCGGTGATCCGAATGGAGCCGCCGAGGAGCGGAGCCAGGGCCGCGAGGGTGAGAAACATGTCCGAATGCGCTCGAAAGTCGAAGCTTCGCATCGGGCTCAGCCGGCCCCCCTCGGCGCCCGATGCGGCGACCGCTCGTGGCAGGGAGCGCGCCCGGAGGCCGCCGGCTTCGGCGGCCGTTTCGAGGCCGAAAGAGCGAAGCACCTGCTCGAAGCGGATGTCGCCCTGAAGCGGCGGGTTCGCCGGATCGGCGGACGGCGGCTCCACGCCGAGCAGCTTCAGGCCGCCTCCGACCGCGAGGGGCAAGGCGAGGAAGTAGCCGGCCGCGCTGGCATCCGCCTCGATCGCATAGGCCGGGATTGGCGAAGAGGCTCCGGCCCGGTCGGCGAGGCGGTAGGGCCGGCGGGGGACGACGTGGGTTCCCCCCGCCGAGGCGACCTCGACTCCAAAGCGCTTCATGAGCCGCGTGGTCATATCGACGAAAGGCTCGCGCACCGGCTTCGAGAGCGCGATCCGCAGCCCGCCGGGGGAGCCGGAGGGAAGACCGCGGCCGGCCAGAGGCGCCACCATGAGCAGGGCCGAAAGCATCTGGCTGCTTTCGCTGGCATCGAGCGTCACGGCACCCGAGCGCAGGCCTTGGGCGTGCACGACGTACGGGAAGCAGCCGTCCTCCGCTTCGCAGCGGATTTCCGCGCCGAGCGAGCGCAGGGCCTCGAGCAGTCCACGCATCGGCCGCTTTCTCATCTGGGGTGTTCCGTCGAGCCGAAAACGGCCGTGCGGGGCCGCCGCGCAGAGCGCCGTAAGAAAGCGGGCGGCAGTGCCGGCAAGGCCGACGAACAGATCGGCCTCTGCGGACGGGATGTCCCCGCCGCGGCCTTCGACCGCGATCGTCTTACCCGTTTCGTCCGCCTCCACGAGGAAGCCGAGCTGCCTCAGCGCCGCGGCCATGATCCGGGTGTCGTCGCTGAAGAGGGCCCCGGTCAGATTCGTCCGGCCTTCGCCGAGGGCGGCCAGCATCAGCGCCCGGTTGGTGATGCTCTTCGATCCCGGCAGCGCGACCTCCCCCGCGGCGGGACCGGAAAAGGGCCGGATCGGCAGGATGTCGGGAAGCGCCATGGACCCTCCACCTTCGATCAAACGCTCCCCCCCGCCAAGGCGAAACACGGGGAACGCCCCGCCATTATCGGCGCATGTCCGCGGTTCTCCGGAAAAACGGCTGCCGATTTCATTTTTATGCCCAGAAAAGCCGCAAGCCTGCTGGAAGGCGCAAGGGAAGCGCCCGGGGTCCTGGCATTGACCGGCCCTTCCGGGAGCCAAGAAAAGGCGGTCTGCCGGCGTTCAGCGTTTGAACGCTTCGCGGTAGGCTTTCCCCCGTGCCATCCGGTTGGCGAGCGAAGGCCAGTCGCTCCGAACCATCGCCTCCTCGATAGCGTCCAGTTCGCCGCGGAACCCGGCCAACGCCTTCAGCACCCGCTCGCGATTCGCCTCCAGGATCGCCCGCCACAGGACCGGATCGCCGGCGGCGATCCGGGTCGTATCCCGAAGGCCGTTACCGGCGTAATCCCGCCAGACCGGATCCTGCCCGGCGAGAAAGGCGCAGAGCGCGGAGGCAAGGACCTGCGGCAAATGGCTGATATGGGCGACGATCTCGTCGTGCGCTTCGGGCGACACCGAGGCGACCGTCATCCCGAGGGCGCCCCAAAAGGCGGCGATGCGGGCCGCGGCCGCCGCGTCGGTATCCGGGGTCGGAGTGACGAAACAGGTGCGGCCTTCGAACAGTGCCGCGCTGCCGTTTTCCCAGCCGGTCCTTTCCGATCCGGCCATCGGATGCGAGCCCACGAAATGCGCCCGCCCGCCGGACCGGGCGCAGCCGGCGATCGCCGCGTGGCCCTCGCGGGCGATCCCGGACTTGACGCTGCCGACGTCGGTCACGACCGATCCGTCCGGCAGCACCGGCGCGATCCGGCCGACGAGCCCGACGATCGCGTCGACCGGTGCCGCGA
>JBOHXF010000263.1:0-5677 GCA_050737455.1 Opitutaceae bacterium
CGCCCGGCGCTCGCGCGACGTGCAAAACTACCAGCTCCACCTCAAGAGCTTCGACACCAACATGCGGGCCGCCATCGCCCAGAACGCTCAGGACCAGAGTGCGTACCGCTCCGCGCTCACGCGGGCGCAGTACGGATCGGAGGACACGTTCCACAAGCTCCAGCTCGCCGCCACGGCGCGCCATGACTCCATCATGGCGAGCCTCGCCCAGCAGCGGAACGGAATCGAGATCGACCGGCTCAACACGATGCGGGCCGAGGCAGGGGCGCGGCTTCAGATCGCCGCGGAGACCGTCAAGCTCAATGCCGAAAAAATCCAATTTTCGGAGGTCTCGACCGCCCTCGAGAACGGATTCCCGGTCCCGCTCGACGTGCTTAAGCGTTTCGGGCTCGCCGCGCCAGACGCCGCGCCAGCCAATCCGCACGCCCAGCCGGCTGGCCCGACCCGAACGAAAGACGGCGATCTCAAGAGCGGGATCGACGGCGTGCCGTCCCTGGCATCCGTTCTGAACGACCCGACAAAATACGGCGGCCTGGCGCCGGACTTCCTGCGTTCTGCGTGGCTCGTCGCGAATTACAGAGAGAAGCCGCAAGTCGTTTTGAGCACCATGGGGAGCCGCCCCGGCTTCCGCACGCGGTTTATGGGCGTCGTCTCGGAGATCAATCCCCGCTACAACTTCCAGAACGTCGGCATGCAGGAAGGGGCGCGGAAGAACTGGACCGAGGGCGCGGGAGCGACGGCAATCCGGTCGTTCTCAACCGCCATCTACCACCTCGCATCTCTTCAGGGATTCGCCCAAGCGCTCGGCAATACCGATGTCGTGCCGGTGAACTCGTTCACCAACTTCGTCGCGCGGCTGACCGGCAATTCCAACGTCACCAACTTCGACACGGCCAAGACCGTGGTAACGAGCGAGGTGATGAACGCCTTGCAAGGGCATGGCTCGGTCGCCATGGATGAACGCCTTGAGCGTCAGTTCAGCACCGCCAACAGCCCGGCCCAGCTTATGGGCGCCATCCGGACCGCGGCGAACCTCCTCGAGGGGCGGCTTCATGTCATCCGGCAACTTATTACCGGGCAGACCGGCGAGGCGTCCCTGAGCGATCAGCTCATCCCGCAGGCCGCCGTCTCGCTCCTCTCGCAGCTCAACGGGGCCCCGGCGAGCGGAGCCGCACCGATGCCGCCGGCTATCGCGAGCGACATTCGCTCCGCAGGCGTCGCGCCTGGCAGCGACCTCTGGAACTTCCTCGTCGGGAACTATGGCCTCGCGGCCGTCAAGGGCGCGGCCGGGCAATGAGCGGGAGCGTTTCACAGCAGGCCGCGGCGATGGCGCGGCTCCGGCTCCAGATGCAAATGGACGCGGAGGGGCGCCCGGCGGCGCCGCGGTCGCTCGGAGCCCAGGCGCTTGCCGGTCTCCGGCGAGGGGCCGAGGCGACTGTTGCCGGCCTGGCCGCCCCCGTCGTTGGGGTCAATCAGGACATTGATGCCGTGCTCGGCCGCGTCCCCGGCCTCGGCTCGCTTCGTTCCGGGGCGAATCGGGTCGCCGCCGCCGACATCGGCGCCATGAACGAGGCTCCGGCGGTCGGCCTTATCGCGAACATCGCGAGCCCCGCGAACGCCGTGCTCGGGCCGGCTGGACGCGCGGCCACTGGCCTCGGCCGCGTTGGGCAGGCCGTTCTCTCCGGGGCCGCTGGCGCGGCGGCGCAGCCGACCCGATCGGGCGCGGCGAACGTGGGCGGCATCGGGCTCGGGGCGGCGCTCGGGGGCGCGCTCGGAGGCACCGGGCGACTCCTCGAGGCCGCGGCGGCCCGAGTGGAACCGGCGGCGAGGGACCTCATCGCGCGCGGCGTCCGCTTGGCGACGACCGATCTCCTTCCTGGCCGGTCTGGCGCGACCGCGAAGAAGGTTGTCGCTGCCACGCCCGGGCGGTTCGCGGACGCTGCGCAGCACGCCCGCGCCGTCGACGATTACAACTCCAAGGTCCTCTATCCATGGGCCCTTGAGCCGATCCGGGCGTCGGTGGCCAAGGGGGTCAGCGTCGGGAAGAACTCGCTCGCCGCCATCAGGACGACGATCGGCGCCGCCTACGATAAGGCGATCGGCAGTCGGCAGGTCGCATTCCCGATCTTGACGATGCGATTCCGGTCGGTCCCCGGAAAGGCCGCGCCGGCTCGGGCGATCCTGCTGGCGGCGGCGCTGGGCGGCGCACGCGAACTGAACGGCCTGAGCCCGGATGCGCAGGCCGCAGTGGTGCGCGCCATGCACGCGGAGCTTGTTCAACCCTTCGTAGACGACCTCGGGAAAGCGACGGTCTCAGGAGCAGCTATGAAGCGCGCTCAGAGCGAGCTGCGCCGAACGGCGCGGTCCCTCTCCTCGAGCCCAGACGCTTATCTCCGTGACGCCGGACATTTCCTCGCCCGCGCCGCCTCTAACGTCACTGACCTGGTCGCTGGCGCCAACCCAGAGATCGCCGGTGCCCTCCGCGCGAACGATGCGGCATGGCGCCGCTTCATGATCCTGGAGGACGCGGTCCCCCGTCGCGTCGCCGGCCGCGGCGAGGATGAGGCCGTCGTCACGCCGGAGCAGATCCTCAACGGGATGCAAGGGCCGCAGGGCAGTCCAACGGAATCCGCATGGAAGGAAGGACGGCTGCCGTACCAGCAGATGTTCCTGGCGCATCATCAGGTGCTTGCCGGCCGAGCCGATCCGAGTCTCCTGAGCCTGGAAATGGGCGGCGGCCTCGCAGCCGGCGCATTGACCGGAGCGCTTGGGCTTAGCCGCGGCGCCGTGCCTGCCAAGATTCTCGGCGCCATGACTCTAGGCGCCATGCGGGCACCGTTTGGGGCGCGCGGCAGCCAACTCGCCCGAGACATCGTGACATCGGCGAGCCCGGGCCACACACTCCGCCAAGTCGCGCCCTACGTGGGAGCGGCAGCCGGGCGTCTCGTGCAACCCTGATATGCCCGGTATTGCGCGATAGGCTGCGGCATCCATAGTTTCCTGTCGAAGGAGAAACGACGATGCTGGTCCTGGCGGTTGTAGCGTTCATGATCCTCTCAGCCCTCACCCCAGATGGGTGGTGGGCTGTCCCCTGGATCATCGGAATCACCGCGATCTGCGGACTGGCGGCGGCGGCATGAGCCTTCCGCCCGATTTGCGGGCCTTCGCGGCGGAGATCCTCGCGGCGGCTCGGTCCGACCCGGAAACGCCGCTGCGAGACAAGATCGCGCTCTTGTCAATTCTCGCGAAGCTTGCCGCGGCGGATGAACCCGATCCGATGGCGTTCGCCCGTGGGTTGGAGTATTACCGCGATGGAGGCAAGCATGGCGCGGATGGTTCCGGTTCCTGAGGTTTCTGAGCCATCGGCTTTCGGCTCTCCATCGGCACCGACGCCGTCCCCGATGTCGGCGCCAGCGCCTTCGGCCGTCGCGGTCGCGCAGTGGCAGGCAGGCTTTGTCGGCGCCTTCCGGGCAATCGCCTTGGTGCTCTCGATGCGGCTGGTCCTGCTATTGGCTGCCGCCGGCGCGTTTGCGCTCGGATGGGAGGCGCTTCGGTTGCAGACCACCGGCGCCCTGATCGCAGCCGGGTGCTATTACCTCGCGGTGTTCGTCCCGATCGTCGGCACCGAAGCGCGCCGGAGGTAACGTGGCGCGCGTCCGCTTCGACTCTCGCATCACGGTAGGGAACATCATCACCGCCGTTGCGATCATTGGGAGCGTTACGGCCTGGGCGATGACGCTGGACTCCCGGCTCGCCGCGGAGACTGCCGCCCGTGGCGCTGAGGTCGCAGGCATCCAACAGGAGCTTGTGTTGATCCGCAGCGATGCGATGTCGTGGCGGGCCGAACAAGAAGTCGTCAACGCGAGGCTCCTCTCGGAGCTCGGCGCGACGCCCACAGGCGCCCGATGACCGGCGTTCTGCCGCCCTTCCTTCTGACCGGACAGTTTACGGCCGCGTCCGCGGGACCATCGACTCCTCTCTTCGGTTCTTTCACCGTGGCGATATGGGGCTCGCCACCGGGGGGCGGCGGGGAACCCGCGACATGGTCGGGCACCGTGCAGCTTGAGCGGTCTACGGATGGGGGAACCACATGGCTCCCCGTCTCGACGGACGGCCTCGGAACCCCCGCGAAGTACACGAGTTCAGTCGTCGTGCAGGGAGCTGAGTACGAGCCGATTGCGCTTTACAGGCTGAATTGTCTTGCGTACTCCTCCGGAACCATCGCGTACAGGATCGCCGCGCAGATGACCTTCCCATGAAACTCTTCCGCCGTTCCGCCGCGCCCACCCTGCCGCCCCGGGCAGTCGTTGCGGTCGCCCAGCCCATTGTCCTGGCTGGCGAAGGTCTCACGTTCGACGCTACGGCTGAAATTAGGCGCGCGACATCGCGAATCGACGCGATCATGCAGGACCGCAAGCGCCGAACCGCGTCGTCCCTGAGCGCGCATCCTGACCACGTCGCAATGACCGGAGAGGCGATCGAGCTGGTCGGAACGCTGGTCAGGAAAGGCGCGTGGAATGTCGAGCGCGCGCTGGAAACGGTGAAGACTCTGGTGGGCGCGCCATGACGACTGCGACGCACATCCCGACGAAGCTGATGCTTAACCAGGGCGCGCTTTCGTCAACGCTCGGCGTCAACTTCGGCGACACAGGCACGGCGCACTTCAAATGCGGCATCGTGGTAGCTGGCACGGGAATCCCCAACACGACCTATCCCGGCCTGACGACGATCGCCGATCTCACGGGCGCCAACGCGGAGATGAGCTACGCCGGCTACGCGCGGCAGGCGCTCGCGGGCATCACGTGGGCCGTGGACGGCACCGTAGATACACAGATTGACTGGTCATTTTCGTCGATTACCTTCCCGGAGGAGACGGCGGATCCTGGCACCGGCCGCTACGGTTTCATTGCGTATCTCGGGCCGAGCGGCAGCTACGCGGACGCTGCAGCGCCGGTCGTCGCGGTGCTGGACTTCGGTCAGACGGTTTCGACGGCCAACGCGTCGTTGACGCTCGCGCCTCCCGCCGGGGGTCTGATCCAGTTCACCGGCGGCGGCTAAGGCTATAAGGAGATGGCGTGGGTTCTAGGGAACGTCGCAAGCGCTGCCGGCTCGGGCAGCCCCGCCACTGCCACGACGGCCGCGATCGATACCACCGGCGCGACGCTTCTTGTCGCGATCGGAGGCGCTTACGCGGGCACCGTTGAGTATGGCATGTCGGACAGTGCCGGCAACACGTGGGAGATGGCTGTCTCGGAAAACGCCACATTGTGGAGCGTCATCTTCTACTGCATCAATCCGACGACATCGGCGGAGCATACATTCAGTTTCGGTCCGGTGGGCTACCCTGGTCTTTCGGTAGCAGCGTTCTCTGGCTTCCCCACGATCTCGCTCGATCAGACCAACTCCGGATCTGGCGCTGGCGCGTCCACTGTGCAGCCGGGTTCCGTCACGCCAACCACGGACGGTCAGCTAATCGTCACGGGCTACACGGACGGTTCGGCGGCCGTTCCTGCCATCGATGACAGCTTCGATGTCGCAACGTATATCGAGCACGGCGGCAGCAACGAGAGCGCGTGCATCGGTTACTTGGACCAGGCGACGGGCTCCCCCCTAAACCCCACCTGGTCCGGTGGGCAGTGCTATGCCGCGACGATCGCGTCCTTCAAGGGCACTGGCG
>JBOHXF010000264.1:0-3260 GCA_050737455.1 Opitutaceae bacterium
ACGCGTGGGGGATCAAGGCGGGCCGCCCCAGCACGAGTCCGGCCTGGGTCAGCGCGCGGTAAGAATACGGCAGCGCGGTCGTGAGATTGTCCTGCATGTCCAGGTCGAACTGGATCGAGCGGTCGAAAATGTTCCGTACGATCCGCGCGTCGAGGTCCGGTGCGATCCGTTGCAGGGCGCCGCTGTCGTGGATGGCGTCGTAGGCCAGCAGGAGCGGCACGGGAAACATCTGGTAGCTCCACGGCGTCCAGAACGATTCGTTCCAGTCATCGAAGTGCGCGTCCGGCGGCTGGTTTTCGATGGGATAGTCCCCGCCCTTGGCCGGGTAGTCGTGCCACGGCATATAGTGGGGAAACACGGCGGCGAAGCGCGCGAGGATGAGCGCGGTCCGCCGGGCGTAGGCGGAGTTGCCCGTCAGCTCGTAGGCTTCCCCGTAGTCCTGCGCGAAGCGGGCCATGCCCATCTTGGCCAGGAAGTCCGCCTTGGCATCGAGGAAGCATTTGAGTCCGTCCGGCCGGACATAGTAGCGGAAGGTGTGAAGTTCGCCCGTCGGATCGCGCACGGTGAGCCGACCGGTTTCGGGGTATTTCGGATTCGGGAAGACCGTGCCGTCGAACCGGCAGTGCAGGCCGTGGGGATCGGCCGGTCCGTTCCAGGCCAGTTGATTGTCCTGCGCGCCGGAGTCGCACGCCGGGCAATGAACATACTGCAAGCCGTTGGTTTCCGGAACGGCGGCCACGAGCTGGGTGTCGCTGAGCTTGAGGACCGGCGCGAGTTCGCGCATCACCTGCGGCAGCGTTTCGGTGGGGCGGAACACGGGATGCGTCACCGGATACCCGAACGCCCCTGCGCCGGCGCATCTCAAAATGAGCATGCAGAGCCCGGCGATAACCTTTGATCGCGGTTGGTTCATGAGAATTGCTCCAGCCGGACCTTCCGGCCGCCGCTCGCGCGACTTTCGTTCGCCGCCTCCACGAAGCGGACAAGTTCGAGGGTTTCGTCCGGCGGCACAGGCGCGCGCCCAGGACCCGACGGATTCCGCCGCCCAGCTGCGAGCCGAAGCCGAGCCCGACCATCGCCAACACTGCGATCGGAGCCTGCGCCGCGAGAAAGGGATGCGACGGCCCCATCGGCTGCGATAGCGGTCGCCGCGGTACGCCATGACCGAGCCGAGCACGATGGCCATCATTTGCGGCAGGCTGCCAATGAGAAAACCCACGAGCAGGTCGTCCACGGTTTCGCCGCCGGGCGCACCGGATTCGATCGGGGAGGCATGCGGCGACGGAACAATGGCCAGGCTACCGTGGACGCGGCATTTATAAAATCACTAAAAGGTTACTTATAAGATGCCGTACCGGCGGAAGGCCTCGCTGATCGGCATGCCGCGGCTCAGTTCGTCCCGCACGAGGTTTTCGCCCGCAATCTTTTCGGAGGCGAGGCGGACGGCCTCCTGCGCGACCTCGGACGGCACGATGACGACGCCGTCCTCGTCGCCCGGGATCAGGTCGCCGGGCTTGGTCTCCACGCCGGCGATCCGGATCGCCCAAGGCGACAATGTCCGCCCGGCCCTTGCTGTCGGCGGGATGATAGCCGACTCCGAAGACGGGAAAATCCAGGCTCTGGAGCTTCCAGACGTCCCGCGTGCAGGCCGTCATCACGACACCGCGCACCCCCTTGTACAGGCAGGCCGTGGACATGAGCTCGCCCCAGAACCCGCTGGAGGCGTCGTCGTTCGCGTCGATGACGAGGACGTCGCCCGCACGCATCTGCTCCACGGCGGCCATTTCGAGCTGGTACGGGCGCTCCGGGCACTCCCTCACGGCCTCGGCCCGGGCAGGGAACACCCGTCCGGCCACCCGGCGTGCGGCGCCGGTCAGGGGCCGGACGCGGGACCGGAGGGTCTGCCGCCGATAGCCCAACCCGTCCAGCACGTCCGCAAGCACCGCGGAGTAGAGATTCGGGGGGATTTCGGTCGAGGGCGGGACGGGGACTGCAGATGACATGAGAGAAGTTACGTAACTGGGTGGTTACCACGGTGCGCCCGCTGCGCAAGCGGATTCGAAGAGCGGGAACCCCCGGTCGCACGGCGGCGCAAATCCAGGCGGAGGAATGGAATTGAGCCTCCCAAACGGCGCGACGCAAGTTCTTGCGCGCTAAAAATCGGGTTTGCACATCCGCGGAGCGATGCTTGATGGCGGTCAATCCTCCCAAACCTGAGCCCACAGATCGCACAATCGGGAGAGACACACGCGGCTGGCTTCCTTGCCCCCGGCCGAGAAGGCGCCGCCGGCGGGCCGGTGCAAGAGGGCGTCGCCAAGCCGGCGATGCCGCCAATGGGTTTCGAGAGAAATCCGACCCATATAGCCCGCCCGGCGCATGGCGCCGAGCTGGAGCGCCCAATCAACATCTCCGGTCCCAACCGGAACGGCCTCGGCGGAGCCGAGCCCCGGGACGGCGCCCGGGGCATTCGGCGTCCGGACCGCATCCTTGACGTGAACATGCACGATGTGTCTGGCAAGCGCGCCGAAAGATGCCGCGAAATCCACCCGCCCGAGCCGCGAACCGGGCAAGTATAGGATGTTACAGGGATCCCAAACGATGCCCGCCGCCGGATGCCGAAGCGCGGCGAGGAGCGCCGCAGCTTCGTCGGGCGTGGCGACGAGGCAGGACGCTTCGTTTTCGATGCCGACGACGACGCCCGCCGAAACCGCCACCTCGCAGAGCGGCCGCAACCGGTCCGCGACTTTGAGGGCGAGATCGGCCGTCAAGCACCCCGGCCGGCGCAGGAACGCGAACACGCGGACGAGCCGGCAGTCCAAGGCGAGCGCGATTTCCAGGGATCGCCGAAAAAGGTCCGCATGCCCGCGCACGTCACCCGCGTCGTCCAGCTCGCACTTGAAAACCTGGCTCGCGCATCCGTGAATCTCCCACCCTTCGCCGGAAATGACACGGCGAATCTCGGCCACGTCGGCATCGGTCAGGTCCCGGAACGCCCGGCCGAACATGCTCCGCAGTTCGAACCCGGACATTCCGAACTCCCGCACGAACGCAGCCGTTTCAGTCAGATCCTGAGAGACTTCGTCGGAAATGACCGTCAATCGGCCACGGCCGGCCGGACCGAGCGGATTCATGGCCCGGCGCCCGCCGGCCCGACGGACCGGGCCGGGATCATTTATAGGTATATTGCATGCCAAGAACGAAGCCGATGCCCTGGAGGTAGGCGCCGTACGGGACGCCATCATAGCTCTCTGTGAAGGTAT
>JBOHXF010000265.1:0-6141 GCA_050737455.1 Opitutaceae bacterium
AGGGCAATACTGCAATAAAGTGCCCGAAATTCTGCGGAACGGTTCCGCAGAAATGCGCTTGGATCGCGACGCGCTCCTGGCAGATGGACGGGCGGTCGCAGGAATTGACGGCGGTCCCGACTTGTGGGAACAGAAGGAAACCATGAGCCAGCTCCGCGTCTTCATCAGTTCGGTCCAAAAGGAGTTAGCATTAGAACGGGCCGCCGTGGCCACCGTCATATCGACGGACCCATTCCTGCAAAGGCACTGCGTTCCGGTACTGTTCGAGATGGAGCCGGCGCCCATCCACCCGGTGGCTCAGCCGTATCTCAAGGCCCTCCGACGGTGTGCGATCTATGTCTTGTTGATTGCTCAGGAGTACGGCCAGGCGGAAGGGGAGATTTCCGCCACGCACCACGAGTACCGGCTCGCCCAAGAGCTCAAGTTACCGACCTTGGTCTTCCTAAAGGGCGAGGCGAGCCTTGCCCGCGAAGCGAAAACCCGGGAGCTGATCGACGAGATCAAAGCGGATCGTCACACCTACAGACGTTTTCACGACCGGGAAGATCTAAAGCCGTTGGTCCAGCATGGTCTGGTCCACGCCCTGCAAGCGGGCTTCCAGATCAAGGCGACGGCGGCAGAGGTGGCAGAAGGCGTGCACTTGATCGACATCGCCTCTTCATTCGAGGCGCAGATTGTTCCCGGCGTCCTGGCGACCTCGCTTACGGGATCGTGGCTGAATCAGCTCGCCGAGCGGGTACTGCCCAAGCCCGAGATGGCGATTTACGACGACGCCCCGGCTCACGCCTTGGCCACAGTCGGCTTGGCCACTTTTGATGCGGGCAAGAGGACCTACCATTCGACCGCCGCCGCGCTGCTGCTTTTCGGGGACCGGCCGGCGGACCGGTTTCCCCAGGCTGAAATCCTGCTCGATGCGTTCGACAGCGAACGGGTGACGGGCAGACCCAAGGCGCAGGTCAACATCAACGTCGGCCTGCCGGATGCGATCGTTCAGGCGCTCAAGTTCATCGACGAGCAGACCTTCCATCCGCACCGGGTCGTCGGCATCAACAACGTCCGTCTGGACGAATATCCGGTCCGCGCCCTGCGCGAAGCCTTGGTCAACGCGTTCGCCCACCGCCGCTATGACGACGCCTCGCGCAAGACCTCGGTGCGGGTCTTCCGCGACCGGATCGAGGTCGCGAGCCCGGGCTACCCGCCGCAGCCCATCACGCTCGCCAAGCTGAGGGCCGGCAACTACCGGCCGGCCTCGCGCAACCCGCTCATCGCGCAGACCCTCGCGATGCTCAGCCTGATGGAACAGCGCGGCAGCGGCTTCGCCCGGATGCGCGACGCCATGCTCGACCACGGGCTCGACGGACCGGCGTACGGCGAGCACGACGGCTTCTTCGTCGTGACTTTCCCCGGTCCGAACGGCAACTACGACCGCTTGAAGCCGCCAGGGGACGCGGTTCGCGCCATCAGCCCGGCGGTTGAGGCGCGGCTTAATGCTCGGCAAAGGAAGATCATGGTTCGGGCGCAAACCAAGGGAGAGGTGACGAATCGCTGGTGCCGGAAGGCGCTGGACGTGGCTTACAACACCGCGTACCGGGACCTCACCCACTTGGTCGAACTGGGCCTCCTGACCCGCGTCGGGGAAGGCCGGTCCGCCCGGTACCAACCGAAAACCAGAGCCGGCTGAATCCCGCCATAATCCATCGATGGTTTGGCGGAATCCATCGATCCCGGCTCCGGTTTCCCGGGGGGCCAATCCATCGATAATCCATCGACGTTTTTTCCTAATCCATCGATTCCCAGAGGGAATCCGGGCTGGCCCATCCCGGAGCACCCTCCGCTCCGCCTTCGCGGATTCGCCCGGGCGGATCGCCTCGCCCATGTGCCCCAGACGGGGGCATTTCCCTCGCCCCGCCTCCATTGTCTCGTCACCGTCAAGGTATTGCTCGTTCCTGCGCTCCACCTTGACGGCGACAAGGAGGCGGCTGGTTATGGGGCGAGCGGGAGTTTGGCGATCTTCCGCGTCCGGGGGCGGCCGGCGCGGGGGTCGCGGGCGATGCCGTGGCGCTTGCAGAGCTTTCGGATGTCCGTCGGGTCCACCTGGAGGCGCTGGGCGGCGAGGTGCTCGCGGAACTCCCGGGACGCGGTAGAGCCGCTTGGGATGATTTAGGATGTAGAGGAGAAGGGAGAGCTTCCATCACCGCTCGTGGCCCAGGGCGGTCCGGTCGGCGGAGCCGGCGGCGATGCGGTCGAGCAAGGCGAAGGCCCGGGCGAGGGCGGAGAGGAGGGCGGCCCCCGCCGGGCCGAGCCGGGATTGCGCGCTTGCCCCGGCGATGCTAGATAATGCGCATGAATCCGACTCGATGGCTGACCATGGCGGTGGAAAGGGCGATGGATTGGCCGTCGGTCGAGACTGTCGTCGAATACGACGGGGTCCATTTTTACCTGCTCCCCGAGACAGAGCACGGAACCCGCGCAGTAGCCGTTGAACTTCGACCGCCGCTGGACATGAAGCGGGCGGGCTCCGCGATCCGGCGGTTTCTGAGCGCCTGGGCCTGGGCGGAGGACCAGCCGCTCGCGGCCACTTTTGGAATCGGCGGAGGGCGCCGGGGTGGCGTTGGTCGGCAACCCGGCCCGCCGTTGCCCGGAAACCCGCGGTTCCACTTGGACTATCTCCCGACGACCACCGATCCGAGGGCGCGCCTCGCCCTGGCCCTCTACCGGGAGGCTTTGTGCCTGGAGAACCGCTTTTACAAGTTCCTGGGGTTCTTCAAAATCATCAACGTCCTTCACGGGGACGGTGTCCGGCAGAAGAGGTGGATCAACGCTGCGGTTCCGCACATCACCGAGCATCGGGCTTTGGAGCGCTTGAACGGCCTGCGCTCCCAGCACGCCGACATCGGCCAGTATCTCTTCGAGTCGGGCCGCTGCGCCGTGGCCCATGCGAACAGCGAGCCCATCGCTGATCCGGACGATCCGGAGGACGAGGAGCGCCTGTCCGCCGATCTGCCTCTGATGCAGGCCCTCGCGGTCCGGCTGATCGAATACGAACTCCAGATCAAGACTGGACAGACCATTCGCCGCGAACATCTCTACCAACTGGCCGGGTTTCGGGAATTGTTCGGAACCAAATTGGTCCGCCGGTTCAAGGCCCGAGAGCAGGTTCCTCCCGAGCAACTTCCGACCCTCCCCAAACTCGCCATCCGCGTTCGGGACGTCGCGACCTATCCGGCCTATGAGGCCCTCGCGGCAGAGGTCATCGCGGTCGAGCCGGGCGGTATGGTGATTGAGGCTCGATCGCCGGACGGTCTTGTCCGGGCCAGGCTCGGCTTGGATTTCGCCGAGGAGCGACTCCGCTTCGAGCCGCACGCGTCTTTTGAGGTTTTGGACGACGGGAGCCCGGAAGCCGTCTCGCACCAGCTTGATGAGCTTCGCCGAGGGCAGCGTTTTTGTCGGATTCGCTGACCGTGAACGGCGGTTGCCCCTTCGTAGCGGTGCCTTTTCTGCCGCCCGGGCGCGGCCATTGGAGGTTGCGGCCGGCGACCGTCTGCTTATCCGGGCCAATGACCGAGGCTCGGGTGTTCTCAATGGGGAAATCGTGAGCGTGGTCGGCGTCAATGCCGGCATGATCGAAACGGCCGATGGCCGCAGGATCGACAGCCGGCGGTTCGGGGCATTTGCCCACGGCTTTGCCGTCACAAGCCATGCTTCGCAAAGCAAGACGGTCGAGCACGTTGTCGTCGCCGCGGAGCGACTGAACGCCAAGGCGGCCTATGTGGCCTGCTCGCGGGGCCGGGTGTCGTGCGTCGTTCACACACCCGACAAGTTCGCGTTGTTCGACCGGCTGCCGAACGGCAACCGGGACGCCGTTCTCGATTTATTGAAAGCGGAATCGTCTCCGACCAAGAGGGCTCTCGACCGTACCTTGGGCTGGGCAAAGGTCCTCGGCGGCGGGGTTCGGATGATTCCGAAGGCCGTCCGACGTGTTGCGGAGTGCATCTGGCGCCAGAGGCATGCCAGCCTCGAAGCCGAATGGACGGAAACTCAGCGCGAATGGAATCATCAGGTCCGTCATTCGGCGAAGATCGACCACGGCCCCTCCCCGGGCCTATGAAACATCGCCGGCTCGGGGGAAAGCGGCGGTCACCAGCCGAATTTCTTCGCGATCTCTCTCGGACTCGAAATGACGACCGTTGCCACGTGAGCGCCGGCCAAAAGAAGGTTCAGCTTGTCCGCCGGGATTTCCCGAATATGTCCGTCCGACGAAAGCAGGATCGCGCAAGCGGCCAGGGCGCTCTCGGCAACGATGAAGGAATCGTTCACTTCCTCCGGCGGGAGCAACCCGCGCTCCCTGATGCTGTCGGCAATCCGCTCCGTGATCCCGTGGCCTACCGGGATGAAATTGATCGGCGTAAACTTCCAGTCTTTGACAAGCTGCCGAGCCGCCTTCCCCGCGAGTTCGCGTTCGCGCGGAGTGTCGCCATGCTCGACCAGATGCGCCAATTCTTGGATGACCGTCGGCAAAACAACGATCTGGACGCTTTTGAGACGGCGGCGGACCGTCTCGACCGCGCCCCAGGCGCGTTCGTTGTCCTCCGCGAGATCGAGGAGGACGTTCGTATCAACGGCTACTAGCAGGGGCTTTGGAGGTAGCGGAGCCGCCATAGATGAGCTGCATTCCCCGAGTTAGGAGAGCACTGCGTTGCGCGTCGTTCAGCCGGTTCATCTTCGCGCGGTTCTTGTCCGCGATAATGGTTCCGGTGCTCGGGCGCTCGCTCGTCGTGGGCTTCTTGCTTGCCATGCCCCTAAAGTCGTTTTCTTGAGCCCGGAAGTCAACCCTCCCGCCTGGCTTCATAGGCAAGTGCCGGTCAATCGGTCTGATGAAGGAAGAGTTGGCGGGCATACCTATCCACGCGCCGGGATTTTCAGTTTGGTGCGGATATGCAGAGCCACTTCGGTCGGATCGAAATAGACGAAGTGGCCGACCTTGTGGTGGGGAATGCGCCGGAGCTTGGTCAGTTCGCATTCGAGGTGCACAGCCAAGCGATGCGTGATCGCCCGTTCTCCCATTTTTCCCGGCGACATTTCTCCAGCCGAAACGGTGCCGTCGAGCATCTCACGGTCTCGGCTTGAATTGAACCGTTCGATGGCTCGCTCCAAGCGAATGCGAGCTATCCCACCTTTGCGGAGGGCATCCTCGGCTATCTGGAGCGAAATCTTACTCATCAAGAGAGTAACGCTTGTTGGAGTTGCAGCAACTCCGTGGTCGGGAGCGACAAAGGCTCGAACCCGGCATGGTCACTTTGCAGCCAGACGTAGCCGAGGAGCTTGACAATGCCCTGCCTGCCGGGCTCGCAGCCAACATCGAAGCAGGTTGCGCGGAAGTCGTGGACGCCGTCGGGCCAGAGGTCCAGAAAATGGCCGGTGCGCAGGTTGTGGATTCGGAGCGCCGCTCCCTCCCCGTCCCGAACCTGCCAGGGGTCGTCGAGGGCGGGCAGAGGGCGGCCCGACTCGTCCCACCGCACGGCCATCGGCCTTAGCCTGACCCGAAACCACGCCATTTTCCGAAGCGCCTTCTTGTTCATAGTCACGCGAAGCTACAGCGCGGGCGCCGCAGACAGCTCGTTGCGCCGCCGGACGCGCTCGGCCTCCAAATCGGCCCGCAATTTCGCAACCGTGTCGGGCGGGGCGGACCGCATGTTCATCGGGAGGTAGGGATCGGAGCGACCGAGGAGCATTCCGCCGGCCGCGTTCCAGACCTCCAATTCGCGGTTGTGGAACATGTCGGTGACGAACCGAGGTTGCTATTACTATCGACGCACTTCCTAGCCTCCGGTCCGGTTTGGCAAAGGTCGACCGCACTTTACTTGGCAGGACCCCGTGCGGCTCCCGCGCTGACTCGGTTCCTGGACCCGACCAACGGCTCGTCATGGCCTATTCACGCCTATCGAGCGCCATCTGGCGAACTCTGGCAGATTCGGTCCGGTTTGACGGGTGTTGCGGGCAAAAGCTGCACTTAGCAGGCCGCTGAAATACTCTCCGAACCACCGTGCGAATTCGTAAGCTATTGATGAATGCGAAAGCCGGCGGCGATTCCCAACGAGTTCCGAAAGCGGCAGTCGAACGTCACCCTATTTCAGCGACCTG
>JBOHXF010000266.1:0-3976 GCA_050737455.1 Opitutaceae bacterium
GCCGCATCCCAATCGGCCGGTTTGGACGGATAGATATGCGAGGAATAGACGATGTTCGGATCCGCGATGGCGTAACCCTTGCCAACGCCGCTGAGATCGTAGGCCCAGTCGAGACCGCCGATGACGATGGGATTGCGGGCCCCGGCCCCGCGGATGACATCGACCAGCCCCTGCATGCCCGGGCTGTGATAGGTCGTGCCGCCGTCCGTCACCGAGCCGCCGTTCCTCCACACCGCCCAGCTCACGCCGTAGGGCTCGTTGTAGGCGTCCATCAGCACAGCCGGATTGTTCGCAAAATGAGCGGCGATGTCGCGCCAGGCCACCGCCGTGTTGTCGTCGGGCATCGGATGCTGGCCCTCGTGCCGGCCCCAGACGCCCATGTCCGACCAGTGCAGGTCGACGATCACGTAGGCGCCCGCCGCGGACGCCGTCGCGACCGCCCGGTCGACGATCCGCCGGTAGGCGGCTCCGCCGTCGGAGCGGTCCGGGCCTGTCTTATCGTCCGGCATTTTGCCTTCCCAGCGGTCCTGGGAGATCGGCAGGCGGATCAGCGTCGCCCGCCAGGGGCCGACGGCCTCCTTGACGGAGGCCAGGATGTGCTCGCCGGAATTGGTCCATTCGAGGCTGCAGATGTTCACCCCTTTCAGCACGACCGGCCGGCCCGCGCTGTCGCAAAGGAACGTGCCCGACGCGTGCAGCGCCAAGGGTTCCGCCTTCGCGGGCAACACCCCGCCGAGGCAAGAGCAGAAGAGCAAGGCGGGCGCAAGGGCTCGGATGGGGAACGGGAGCGGGAACATCGTTGCGCGGAGAAGTGCCAGGCGATTCGATCGGGAGCCAACGAAAAGGCTCCCGAACGGGCGCGAAGACACTCTAACGTTTGAGTAGGCATGAAAAACGCACCCCGCCGCTCTCCCCGCCCGCCGCAACTCAAGGCCGTTTCGGGTCGCTGTCCGTGGCCCAAGACTCCGCTCGGCCTCGCCTACCACGACACGGAATGGGGCGTGCCGCTGCATGATGACCGCGGCCTGTTCGAGTTCCTGATACTCGAAGGGGCCCAAGCGGGCCTGAGCTGGTCCATCGTGCTCGCGAAGCGCGAGAACTACCGGCGGGCATTCGACGGATTCGATCCAGCCAAGGTCGCCCGTTACACGCCCCGCAAGCTCGAGCGCCTCCTCGCCGATCCCGGAATCGTCCGCAACCGGCTCAAGGTCGCGGCCGCGGTCGCGAATGCCCGCGCGTTTTTGAAACTTCAAGGGGAGCCGGGGGGATTCGGCGGGTTCCTCTGGTCGTTCGTGGGCGGCCGGCCCATCGACAACCGACGGCGGTCCATGCGGGAGATTCCGGTCCGGTCCCCCGAATCGGACGCGATGAGCCGGGCGCTTCGAGCCCGGGGCTTCACGTTTGTCGGGACGACGATCTGCTACGCCTTCATGCAGGCCTGCGGCTTGGTGAACGATCACCTGGTTTCCTGCCCGCGGCATGCGGCATGCGCGAGCCGGCGCTGAAATGGGTTCACCCTCGCCCGGTTCCTGGCTCTACTGACCGGCATGAACCCAGAGACCTGGACAGCGATCGACCGATTTATCGAAAATCACCTGGTTGCGGAAGACCCGGTGCTCAAGGCCGCCATCGGAGCCGCGGCCGCCGCCGGCCTGCCCCATATCCAGGTGAGTCCTTCCCAAGGGAAGTTCCTGCACCTGCTCGCGCGGATGCAGCGGGCCCGATCCATCCTCGAACTGGGCACCCTCGGGGGCTACAGCACGATCTGGCTCGCCCGCGGCCTCGAGCCCGGCGGCCGCCTGATCAGCCTTGAAGCCGAGCCCAAACACGCGGAGGTGGCCCGCGCCAATCTGGCGCGCGCGGGCCTGGCCGATCGCGCGGAGGTGCGCGTGGGATTCGCCGCGGACGGCCTCCGGCGGCTGCTTGCCGAGGCGCCGCCTCCGTTCGACCTGGTTTTCATCGACGCCGACAAGCCGGGCACAGCCGACTACTTCCGCACCTCGCTCAAGCTGACCCGGCCCGGGAGCGTCATCGTGGTGGACAATGTCGTGCGCAAGGGCGAACTTGCCGACGCGGCCAGCCAGGACCCCGCGGTCCTCGGGATGCGCCGGTTTTTCGAGGCGGCGGCCGCCGAGCCCCGGGTCAGCGCCACCGCGATCCAGACGGTCGGGAGCAAGGGCTACGACGGCTTCGCGCTCGCCTGGGTGCTCGGCTGAGCGCTCCGGGCCCGGGCTCAACCCCACGCATCACGGAACGAGCGAAGTTCATTCGAAGCGCCGAGCGCAATCGCCCGAGGGGCGACCGGGGCGCGGGCCTGCAGATCGTCGGAAATCTGAGACAGCCTGCACCCGGCTTCGACACGAAATTGCCCGAACTGACCCTGCACGCCGATCAACCGAGATCGTAATGACAGGAGACGGTATGCGAGGCCGCGCCCGGAGGGCCGACCTCGCGCAGCAGCGGCGTCTCCACCCGGCACCGGTCGGTCGCATAGGGGCAGCGTGGGTGGAACGGGCATCCGGGCGGGGGATCGATCGGGGACGGGAGATCGCCGCCCACCGCCGAACGGCCGCGGTCCGTTCCCGGTTCCGGGTCGGGAATGGCCGCGATCAGCGCCATCGTGTAGGGATGGCGCGGCCGGGCGTAGATTTCGTCGGCGCCCGCGAGCTCCACGATCCGGCCGAGGTACATGACCGCGACCCGGTCGGACACGTGCTTCACCACGGCGAGGTTGTGGGCGATGAAAAGATACGACAGCCGGAACTCCCGCTGCAGATCGAGCAGCAGGTTCAGAACCTGGCTTTGGATCGAAACGTCGAGCGCAGAGACCGGCTCGTCGCAGATGATCAGCCGCGGGCGGAGAGCGAGCGCCCGGGCGATGCCGATCCTCTGGCGCTGGCCCCCGGAGAATTCGAAGGGATAGCGGTGGGCCGCGTCGGAGGTCAGACCCACGCGGTCGAGGAGTTCGGCCACGCGCCGTTTCCGCTCCCCCGCATCGCCGATGCCGTGCACGATGAAGGGCTCCTCCACGATGGAGCCGACCGGATGGCGGCTGTTGAGCGATTCGGCCGGATCCTGAAAGATCATTTGGAGCTGGCGCCGGATCGGCTTGAGCCGGCTCCGGCTCAGGCCGCCGAGTTCCCTGCCTTCGAATCGAATGCTGCCCGCGGTCGCCTTGAGGAGCCGGACGATGGTCTTGCCCAGCGTGGACTTGCCGCAGCCCGATTCGCCAACCAGGCCCAGGGTCTCCCCCGGGCGGATCGAGAAGCTCACCCCGTCCACCGCCTTGCACACGGCGCGGGTGCGAAGAAGGACGCCCGACTTGATCGGGAAGTGCGTCTTTAGGTCCTCGACCTCGAGGAGCGGCGCCTGCGTGGCGGCCGACCGCGGATCGACCGCGGCGGCGGCGGATGCGGACCCTTCGTTCGTTACCGGGGAGGGGGATTTCATCTTCTATGCCGCAAGCGCCCGTCTATGCCTGAGGCGCTCCGGACGTGGCGGCTGCGATCGCGGGGTTCGCGCCGCCCGGCGGCCGCATCGGCGGCAGGTCCAAATGGCACGCGAAGCGATGTTCCGGGTCGCCCGAGGTCCGCAGCAGCGGAGTCTCCTCGCGGCAGCGGTCGAACGCGTGTGGGCAGCGGTTATTGAACCGGCAGGCCGGCGGCAGGTCGCGCAATCCGGGCACCATGCCTTCGATCGTGGCGAGACGCGTCTTGCGGGGAGTGGCGAGGCGCGGAATCGAGGCGAGCAGCCCCCGCGTGTACGGATGGCGCGGGTCGGAGAAGATCGAGCGGACGGGCGCCCGCTCGGCGATCCGCCCGGCGTACATCACGATCACCTCGTCGCAGGCGCGCGCGATCACCCCCAGGTCGTGGGTGATGAGCATCACGGCCATGCCCATCGACCGCTGCAGCTCGTGCAGGAGCGCCAGAATCTGCGCCTGGATGGTCACGTCGAGCGCCGTGGTCGGCTCGTC
>JBOHXF010000267.1:0-1739 GCA_050737455.1 Opitutaceae bacterium
GAGGAGGGGACGCCGCTGATGGTGTTCGCCGGCCAGGAATATGGCACCGGTTCCTCGCGCGATTGGGCGGCCAAGGGAACCCGGCTCTTGGGAGCGCAGGCCGTCGTAGCCCAGAGCTTTGAACGCATCCACCGCTCGAACCTGGTCGGAATGGGAGTCCTCCCACTTCAGTTTCGCGACGGCGAGAGCGCCCAAAGCCTAAAGCTGCAGGGATCAGAATCTTATGACGTCATCGGCCTGGACCAGGATCTGGCGCCCCGAAAGGACCTCATACTGCGAATCACACGCCAAACCGGCGAGGTTCAGGAGGTTGCTGTGACCTGCCGCATCGACACACCGATTGAGATCGAATACTACCGGCATGGGGGCATTCTTCCGTACGTGTTGCGGCAGATTGTAGCGAAAAGCTAACAGGCTGATGATAAGCTTCTTAGTACCGGCGGCTTGCCGCCGGTGGCCGATTGGTTTGATTGTCGCCTCCGTTCCTCCATCCGATGCCTGAAGTCGCCGTCAAACCGGTATTCCTGGTCGATCCCTATTCCGAACCTGTTCTCGTTCGGATCGAGGGGCGGGCGAACTTTCAGAACAGCGGATGCCTGCGCGATTTCGTTGGGGAGATGATCGAGCGCGGGCGGCGCCGCTTCGTCGTGGACTTTCTGCACTGCACCGGCATGGACAGCACTTTTCTGGGCGTCTTGGCGGGCGCCGCGCTCCAGTTGCGCAAGCCGGCGACCGCAGGCAGCCTCGCCTTGGTGCGGGTCGGGCCTCGCAACCTGGAACTGCTGCGCAATCTCGGACTGCATCGGTTACTCGCCGTCGACTCGGGGGGCTTCCCGATGCAGTTCACCGACGACAAAACGAAGCTCTCGCCGCGGGACGGCTCGGAGCTCGACAACGCACGGCTTTGCCTGGAGGCGCACGAAAGCCTGGTGGCGGCCGACGAGGGCAATCGCTCCAAGTTTCAGGACGTGATCGTGTTTCTGCGCAACCGCATCGATCGGCGCTGACCCGCCCATGCTGGGAGCCCTCGTCATCGGTCTGGTCGCCGGTGGGGCGCTGATGCTCGTTCCGTTGCGCCGGGCGCGCCGGTTAGCGGCGGCCCACGAGGAGCGAACGCGGCTTTTTGCGCACGATCGGCAGCGGGTGATCGATTTCATGCACCTCATGGCGGAGGCGCTCGGCGAGAATCTCTCCCGCCAGGAGCTGCGTCAACGGATTGTCCATGCGTCGATCCTTTGCACCGGCGCGCTCAGCGC
The DNA here is from genome assembly GCA_050737455.1 of Opitutaceae bacterium. Classification (GTDB taxonomy): domain Bacteria; phylum Verrucomicrobiota; class Verrucomicrobiia; order Opitutales; family Opitutaceae; genus Palsa-1447. The sequence continues at coordinate 1,257 of JBOHXF010000267.1, forward strand.
GTGCATTTTCGAAAAGACGGCCGATGGGCGGATGCGGGGCGTGGCGGTCGAGGGGCTGTTTCCGCCCCACCGGCCGGTCGCCGGGGCCGGCGGCCATGCGACCCGGGCCGCGTTCATCGAGCAGGTGCTCAAGTCCGAGGAGTTTCCCCTGGGTGAGGGCGTGGTGGGCCGGGTCGCCCAGAGCGGACGGCCGGAGCTCATCGCCGATGCCGCCGCCGCTCCGCTGATCGTCAAGCATGAGGACGCGGCGCTCCGGGTGCGCTCGGTGATCGCCGTCCCGCTCGAATTCCGCGGCCGGTTTTTCGGGGTGCTCGCGGTCGCGAACCCCGCGGAGGACCGCCCGTTCACCGAGGTCGAATTTTCGCTTATGCAGTCCCTCGCCGAGCAGGCGGCGCTGGCTCTCCATAACGCGGAATTCCTGGACATGCAGATCGAGAAGACCCAGCTCGACCTGGACCTTTCCCTGGCGAGGGGCATCCAACA
>JBOHXF010000268.1:0-5151 GCA_050737455.1 Opitutaceae bacterium
GTTCCGTTGATCGCGCTGGGGATCGCGTGGATCGAGCGCAAGACGCCGATTCGCGCTTCCGAGCCGGATCGCCGGCTGGGCGGTATTCTGCTGGGCGCCGGTTTCGCGGCATTGGCCGCCGACTGGATCTTCGCCCGGCCCGGCGAAGGCGGATTCTCCAGCGGTCTCAGTCTCGCCACCCTTTCGTTTGTGCTGCTGCTTTGGGGGCTGGGCGCCTGGTTTCTTGGCCGGTGCCTTATGCGGACCCATCGGTTTTGCTTCGCGCTCCTGATATGCATGGTGCCCTTGCCTCCGTCCTGGGTGGCGGCCATCGAGTATCTGCTGCAACATGCCTCGTCCACCACCGCATACTGGCTCTTCCAACTCTCCGGACTGCCGGTCTTCCGCATGGGCCATCTCGATTTCAAGCTTCCCGGGATCACGCTAGATGTGGCTCCCGAATGCAGCGGGATCCAATCCACGGTGGCCCTGTTTGTGGTGAGCCTGGCGGCCGGCCACCTGCTCCTGCGGTCCCCGAAAAGCCGGGTCCTGTTGAGCCTCGCGGTGATCCCGTTCGGAATCCTGCGCAACGCCGTGCGCATCGTCACGATCGGCGAACTTTGCGTCCACATCGGGCCGCAAATGATCGACTCGTATGTCCACCGAAAAGGTGGTTGGATCTTCTTTCTCGTCGCGCTCATCCCCTTCATCTTTCTCGCATTTTTGCTCGCCCGTGCGGACCGGACGGCTCCGTCCCGGCATAGCTCAGCCGAAGGCCTACCATGAAAAAACTCACGTGCTCGTTATCGGTCGTGGCCGCGCTGGTCCTGACGTTCGGCGGATGCTCCAAGGCATCCCGGAAGGCCCGTTATCTCACCCGGGGCGACCGGGACTACGGCGCGGGCCGCTACGACGCGGCCGAAATCGACTACCTGAACGCGCTCCGGCTGGACCCGCGCAACGCTCATGCGATCGGCCGATTGGGCGTGATCTATTTCGACGAGGGCCGCAGCGACCGCTGCGCGCCTTTTCTCGCGGAAGCCGAGAAGCTCGAACCGGGCAACCTCGAGGTCCGACTCAAGATCGGCCTGTACCATCTGGCGTTCAAGCACTTCGCGGAAGCGACGAGTCAAGCCAATTACGTTCTGGACCGGGAGCCGAACAATGCCGAGGCACCTTTGCTGCTGGCGGAAGCGGCCACCACCGATGACGCCATCGCCGCGGCCCGGAAGCGCCTCGACCACCTTCCTTCGAGCCTCGCGAACACCGCGCCGGTGCTGACCGCGCTGGGCACGTTGAAATTCCAGGAACGGCGTTTTGACGAGGCCGCGGCTCTGTTCAAGCGGGCGGTGGCCGCCGACCCAAATTTCGCCGCCCCGTACACGGCGCTGGGCGTCACCGATTGGCGGAAAAAGGATCTACAGGGCGCAGGCCTCGCCTTCGCCAAGGCGGCGGAGCTTGCGCCGCTGCGTTCGGCGAAGCGCCTCCAATACGCGCAGTTCGAGCGTCAAACGGGCAAGGCGGACCAAGCGCGGGCGTTCCTGCTGGATTTGACGCGGAAGGCGCCGGATTATCTCCCGGCGTCCGTGCTGCTCGCGAGCATGGACGAATCGGCCAAACAGTGCACGGACGGCGAAGCCCTCATGGACAAGGTCCTTCAGCGGGATCCGGGCTACCCCGAAGCCCTGCTGCTTGGCGGGCGGCTGAAGCTGGAAGCCGGGCAGGCTTCCGCGGCCGTCACCACCCTTGAATCGGCGGCGAAGCTTTATCCGCGTTATCCCCAGGTCCAGTACGAACTGGGCGAGGCCTATCTCGCGGAGGGCAAGACCGACCAGGCGGTGAACTGCTTCAACCGCGCGGTGCTGATGGCTCCGGACTACGCCGACGCGGCGCTGGCCCTGGCCCGGTTGAAGCTGCGCACCGGCGATCCGAATTCGGCGGTGTTGGTGCTCCGCCAACTGGCGCAGAAGCATCCGGCGCTTACCCAAGCGCAGTATCTGCTGGCCAGCGCCTACATGGCTCAAAACGATCCGGATAGCGCGCTTGCCATTTACCGGAAGCTCCATTCCGCCGCTCCCAGCGACCCTCGTCCCCTGTATTTCGCGGGGATGGTCTTCGCCGGGCAAAACCGGCCGGACAATGCGCGAAAGCTTTTCGAGGGAGCGTGCACGTTGGCCCCGAACTTCTTCCCCCCGCTGGAACAGTTGGTTAAGCTCGATATCACCGCCCGGCGGTACGCGTCGGCGCGGCGCCGGGTCGAGGCCGAACTGGCCAAGAAATCAATGCCTGCGGGCTGCCAGTTCCTGCTCGGCCAGATCGCGTACGCCCAGGGCGACACGAAAGGTGCGGAAACCGCCCTCAAGGAGGCCATCCGGGAGGAGCCCGGAGCCGCCGGCCCATATTTATTGCTGGCCGACGTCTATATCGGCGCCCATCGCCAAAGCGAGGCTCTGGCGGAACTTGAGGCCGTCGCCGCCAAGGACCCGAAAAACACGCAGGCCCTGATGCTGATCGGGGTTCTCGACGAGAACGGCCGGAACTTTGCGGCGGCGCGGAAAGCCTACACGCAGGCACTCGCCGCCAACCCGGACTTCGCTCCAGCGCTGAACAATCTGGCCTACATCGACGCGGAGGACTTTTCCGACCTCGATCAAGCCTTCGCGCTGGCCCAGCGCGCGAGAAGTTTGCAGCCGGACGAGCCGCACGTGGCGGATACGCTGGGCTGGGTCCTGTACCTGCGCCGGCAGTATCCTTGGGCGCTGACCCTGCTGAGCGAGAGCGCCGCGAATCTTCCGGCCAGCCCTTCGGTCCAATTCCACCTGGGCATGACCCAGTACATGCTCGGCATGGATGCCCCGGCCCGCGTTTCGTTCGAACGCGCCTTGCATTCGAGCCAGCCCTTCGAGCAGGCCGCAACCGCCCGCGAACGGCTGGCGATTCTCGCGATCGATCCGGCGACCGCGGGGCCGCGGGAAACGGCGCTCCTGGAAAAGGCGGCGGCTGAACGGCCGGACGATCCCGGCGTCCTTTCGCGGCTGGCCGCCGTGTACGAGCGCGAAGGGGAGCTGGCCAAGGCGATCAGCACCGGAGAGGCGGCGCTCAAGGCCAGTCCGAAGGATCTCGCCACGCTCACGCGCCTGGCCCGGCTTTACGCCGCTTCCGGGAATTTGGACAAGGCCCTGGGCTACGCCCGGACCGCGCACGACGATGCGGAGGACAATCCGGACGTGGCGCATCTTTTGGGGAAGCTCGCGTTCGCGCACGGGGATTTCGCGTGGTCGTACAGTTTGCTGCTGAACGCGTCGACGGAGAAGCCCGGGGACCCCGGTCTGCTCTTCGACTACGGCCAGGCGGCCTACAGCCTCGGGCACGTGGGCGAGGCGCGGACCGCGATGGCTGGCGCCGCGAATGCCGGCGCTGAATTCCCGCATGCCGCGGAGGCGCGGCGGTTCCTGGAGCTGACTGCCTTCACTCAGGCGCCCGACCTGAAGGACGCGGCCCGCATCGAGGCTTTCGCAAAGGAGAATCCGGACGAGGTTCCGGAAGTGATGGCCGCGGCGCGGCTGGCCGAACTGAGGGGGCGGACCGCCGATGCCGAGGCCGGCTATGCGCAGGCGCTCGATATCTATCCCGGATTTACGCCCGCCAAGCGGCGCTTCATCCTCCTGTACGCCGATTCGGGGAAGGACAATCCCCATGCCAATCAATGGGCAAGGGAGGTTCGACAGGCGTATCCGAACGACCCTCGGGTGACGCGCGCTTGTGGGATCCTCGCGTACCGAAGCGGTGATTTCAAGAGGGCGGAGTCGCTGCTGGTTCTGGGCCTCGGCGGCAGCCGGACGGACGGCGAGGGGATGTTCTATTTGGGGATGGCCCGCTATCGGCTCAAGGAACCTTCCAGCAAGGCGACGCTTGATCAGGCGGTCGGAACCGGTTTGAACGCGGCGCTCGATGCCCAAGCGAAGGAAGCGCTGGCGAATTTGAAATCTCGGGGGAATTGAACCGTTCTCGCTTGGGACCGGCGAGGTTTTCGGGTGGGGGATGCGTCGTGGCATCCCTTCCATATTAATTCACAAATTATTGATTTGTAATCGATAATGAGCCATTCGCTTACTGGGATTCAGGAACTCGGAGCGGACGCTGATGAAGTCGAAAACACGGGATGCCGCCGGCCGTCACTCCCGTTTACACTCTGATATGATCCATAATATAATGATTAATAGCGTCTTGTATCATATTATCGAGCGCAGGCTACACCAGGGCCAGAAATACTGTCGGAAATGCTTACAATATGGGTCGATCAAAATCCCGGCGCTAAGCACATAACATCTATATCATTATATTTATCAATAAGTTACAATTAGCATGAAATATTTGGCATCCGATGGGCTAGTACCCCTGCCGAACACCAACGTTCCCTTTCGAATACAGCTACAAAACCAGGAACCAAATAAAATGAACTCAATGCTAGGCATCAAGAAACTCGGCATCGGTCTCGCCCTCGCGGCGGGCCTCGCCGTCGGAAACCAGGCTCTCGCGAGCCCTGTGACCATCAGCTACTCGTCCACTGCGGGCTCGGACATCACCTTCACCGGTGGCGGCAATTTTAACTTCACCCCGGTCAGTGGTTCCAACTTCCAACTCAACGATGGTTCGGACGATCTCGGTCTTATCACCGGGGCTTACAAAATCGGTACGATCAGCGGCAACTCTGCGCCCGTAACCGACACAACCGCGGGGATGATCTCCATTACCGATGGCTCCGGTGTCACCCTCACCGCAGACGTTTCCTGGGTCTCCATCACGCAAAACGGGGCCAGCAGCGCGCTGAACGAGGATGGCTTAGCCAACCTGACGAATATCAGCTACTCCGGCAGCCAGGCGGACTTGATTGCTCTGGCGGCCGGCGGCAATGGCTCGGACGTACTGAACTTCACGTTTAATCCGTCGGAGTCCCTCAGCAAAATGGCTGCAGGCGGCCTTTCGACCAGCTTCTCGGGTTCGCTCAGCTCCGTTCCCGATTCCGGCGCCACCGCGATGCTGATCGGCTTGGGTGTCGCGGCCCTTGGGATCGGCCTGATGACCCAGCGCCGCAAGGGTTCGGTCCTTCGGTAACCCTCCACGAGAACTTAGGTTCTTTCAAAAGCTGCACCGGCGAGAGTCGGTGCAGCT
>JBOHXF010000269.1:0-1781 GCA_050737455.1 Opitutaceae bacterium
CGTCTGCCCTTACCGCTTCGTCCAGTATTACAATCCGTGCACGTACGGCTACAGCCTGGCGTTCTGGGATTGGGACCGCTGGCAGCGGGAACTCGATTGGATGGCGCTGCACGGCGTCACGATGCCGCTCGCCCTGGAGGGCCAGGAGGCGATCTGGCATGGGATCTGGCGGTCGTTCGGGGTGAGCGCCGCGGAGTTGGACCGCTTCACGGTTGGCCCCGCGCACCTGCCCTGGCATCGGATGGGGAACATCAACCGGCTCTACGGGCCGACTCCGGCCGGCTGGATCCGGCGCAAACGGGAGCTTCAGGAAAAGATCCTCGGGCGGATGATCGAACTCGGAATGACCCCGGTCGTACCCGCCTTCGCCGGGCACGTTCCTGGCGCCTTCCTCCGGCTCCACCCGTCCGCGCGGATCCACTGCCTGCTCTGGGAATCGGCGGAGTCTCCCGGCCTGCCCTACGAGACCAAAACCTTCTTCCTCGACCCCGGGGCCGATGCCGCCCTGTTCCAGGAGATCGGCCGGCGTTTCATCACCGAATACCGCCGGCAGTTCGGGGTCGGCGAATACTACCTCGCCGACCCATTCAACGAACTCATCCCGCCCGTGAGCCAAGCGAACCGGCTGGAGGATCTCCGGCGGATCGCGGCGTCCATTTACGGGGGGATCGCCGCCGGCGATCCCAACGGCAAATGGGTGATGCAAGGCTGGATGTTCACCGCGGGCTGGCGGTTTTGGAATCCGGAAAACACCCGCGCGTTCCTAAGCGGCGTTCCCGACGAACGGATGCTGATCATCGATTATCCGACGGACATCCCCTCCAGCGAGCAGCCCGCCTGGCGCCGCTTCGACGGCTTTTACGGGAAGCCCTGGATCCAGGGCATGGTCCATGTCTTCGGCGGAAACGACAACGTCCGCGGCGATCTTCCGCAAATCGCCAGCCAACCGGCGGAAACCCTCGCCGATCCCCGCCGCGGAAACCTTGCGGGCTGGGGCATGCTCATGGAGGGCATCGAAACCAACGAGGTCGTGTACGAGTTGATGACCGACGTGGGCTGGTCGGAGCGGAAGATCGACCTGGAGACCTGGATTCCAGCCTATTGCCGGGCACGGTACGGCGCCTGCCCTTCCGCGATGCGCGAAGCCTGGCGCCTCCTCCTCCGCAGCGCGTACTCGTTTGTCGGTTACAGATGGAGCGCCCATCACGCGTTCCAGACCCGGCCGAGCCTCGAGCCGAAGGCCGTCAACATCGCGGCCGGCCCGCTCTTTCAGCGGGCGGTCGACCGCTTCCTCGAATGCGCCGACGAACTGGGCGGCGGCCGGCTTTACCGCAACGACCTGATCGAATTCGTCGCGCAGGCGGTCGGTTCGCACGTCGACGGGCGCCTGACGGCCGCTTGCGCCGCCCACCGGGCCCGGAATGTGCGGGCGCGCGATCGGGCGGCCGCCGAGGCGCTTTCGATGCTGGAGCAATTGGACGCCTGGTTCGACGTGAGACCCGATCGACGCCTGGCGACCTGGACCGAGCGCGCCCGATCGTGGGCCGACGGTCCGGACGAAGCGGCCTCCTACGATTCGAACGCCCGCTGCCTCGTCACGTTCTGGGGCTGGACGGACCTCGACGACTACGCCTCGCGCCTTTGGAGCGGACTGATCGGCGATTATTATCGGCAAAGATGGAGCTGGTTCTTCCGCAACCTCCCGGCCGATTCGGCGAAACCGCCGTCGGCCGACGCCTACCAGGAACTCGCCGAGCAGTTGCAGGCCTGGCTCTCCGCCC
>JBOHXF010000270.1:0-1888 GCA_050737455.1 Opitutaceae bacterium
GTCCGGTGTCCTGCACCGGGAAGAAGCCCTTCGGGATCACGACGTACAGAAACACCGTCAGGACGAGCGTCCCGATCGCGATCGCGAGGGTGAGCCCCTGGTGGTTCAGCACCCATTGGAGCGCACGCCCGTAACGCGCGATGAGCTCGTCGAACCAGCGTCCGGCGGCGCGGCTCCAGCGAGGCTCGGCGGCCGCCGGCCGATGTCGCACCAGCTTGGCGCACATCATCGGCACGAGCGTCAGCGACACGACCGCGGAAATGAGGATCGTCACGGCGAGCGTGATCGCGAACTCCCGGAAGAGACGCCCGACCACGTCGCCCATGAACAGGAGCGGAATGAGCACCGCGATGAGCGATATCGTCAGCGAAATGATCGTGAATCCGATCTGGGCGGAGCCCTTGAGGGCCGCCTCCAGCGGCGAATCGCCCTGCTCCACATAGCGGGCGATGTTCTCGATCATGACGATGGCGTCGTCGACGACAAAGCCGGAAGCGACTGTCAGCGCCATCAGCGAGAGGTTGTTCAGGCTGAAACCGAGCAGGTACATCGCCGCGAACGTGCCGACGAGGGAAAGCGGCACCGACAGGCTCGGAATGACCGTGGCAGGGACGTTGCGAAGGAAGACGAAGATGACGGCGACGACCAGGATGACGGCGAGCGTCAGCTCGAATTCGACATCGTCCACCGAGGCGCGGATGGTGTTGGTCCGGTCCGTGAGAACCGTCAGATTCACCGCGGGCGGCAGGGAGGCCCGGAGCGCCGGCAAAAGCCGGTCCACGCCGTCGACCACCTTGATGACGTTGGCGCCGGGCTGGCGTTGGATGTTGAGGATGATCGCCGGCGTCGTGTCCATCCACGCCGCGAGCTCCGTGTTCTCGGGCGCGGTTTCCACCGTGGCGACGTTTTCGAGGCGGACCGGCGCGCCGTCCCGGTAGGCGACGATCAGGCGGCGGTACGCCTCCGGGCTCTTGAGCTGATCGTTCGCGTTGATTGCGAGCGAACGCGTCGGCCCGTCGAAACTTCCCTTGGCGGTGTTGACATTCCCGTTGGCGATCGTGGTCCGCAGGTCGTCGATGTTCAGCCCGTAGGCCGCGAGCTCGGTCGGATTGAAGCGAATGCGCATCGACCGCCGCTGGCCGCCCCCGATGCTCACCAGGCCCACGCCCGCAAGCTGCGAGATCTTCTGCGCGATCCGCGTGTCCGCAAGGTCCTCGACCTCGTACAGCGGCAGGGTCTTGGAGGTGAGGGCGAGGGTCAGGACCGGCGCGTCGGCCGGGTTGACCTTCGCGTAGATCGGCGGCGCGGGCAGGTCGGAGGGCAGCAGATTGCCGGCCGCGTTGATCGCCGCCTGGACCTCCTGTTCCGCGACGTCGATATCGAGAGAGAGCGAAAATTGGAGCGTGATGACGGAAGCCCCGGCCGAGCTCGTCGAGGACATCTGCTTGAGCCCCGGCATTTCCCCAAGCTGGCGTTCGAGGGGCGCCGTGACCGACGAGGTCATGACGTCCGGGCTCGCCCCCGGGTAGAACGTCTGGATTTGGATCGTCGGGTAGTCGACTTCCGGCAGCGCGGACAGCGGCAGCAGATGATAGCCGACGACGCCGACGATGAAAATCGCCGCCATCACCAGCGTCGTCGCCACCGGCCGGAGGATGAAGATTCGTGACGGGCTCAAAACGTCAATCCGCGCCGCCGGCGCGCTTGGCGCCCTGCTGCTCCGGCCGTCCCTTCCAGCCGGCCTTGCCCCGTCCCTTCCAGCCGGCTTTGCCCTTTCCCTTCCAGCTGGCCGAACCCTTGCCATGCGGGGCATCAGCGGGCTCGCCGGGCGCCGCGGCGCCCGTGGTGCCCGGGGCCTGGATCATGACCTTCATGCCGTCCTTGAGCT
>JBOHXF010000271.1:0-4751 GCA_050737455.1 Opitutaceae bacterium
GATCGACTCGACGTTGTAGCGGTCGCCCTCGTCGATGCGGTACTCGATGTCGATGTTGTCGGTCTCCAGATTGGGCTGCCGCTCCAGCCGCACGTCGGTGTACAGGTAGCCGTCCTTGCCGTAAAAGTCGCTCAGCCGCTCGACATCGGAGTCCAATTTCGAGGGCGAAAAGATCATGCCGGGCTTCTGGCGGATCACCCGGTGCAGCAGCGCCGAGGAGTGGATCCGATTGCCCGAAAAAGTGATCTGCCCGATGCGGTACTGGCGGCCCTCGTTGACCGGAATCACGATGACCAGTTCGCCCGGCTTCGGATGGCGGAAGAGCACCCTGTCCTCGGAAATGTCGACGTCGAGAAAGCCGTCGTCGCGGTAGTAATCGCGGAGCTTGTCCAGGTCGTCCTCGAAGGTGTCCTCCTTGAAGCGGCCGCCGCTCGTGATCCACGACAGCATCCAGTAACGCTTGGTGTCCATCTGATGGCGCAGGGTCGAGCTCTTGATGTGCGCGTTGCCGACGAAATCGATCGCCTTGATCTTGATCCGCGGGCCCTCGCTGATGACGAAGACGATGGTGCCGAATCCGGTGTCGCGGTTGCGCTCGTCGAGCGCGGTGTCCGGCCGGCTCTTGACCTGTTTGCGCAGGACGTGCGTCTTCACCCGGTGGTTGCCTTCATAACGGATGGCGAGGATCCGGTACTTCGGTGTCACCTCCACCACCAGGTTGAACACCCGGTCGCTCACCCGCTGCCACTTGGTCTGGATGAATTCGAACAGCCCGGTGTTGTAGAGGTTGCGGATGTCGTGGTCGAGAACCGCGTCGTCCAGATCGCTCCCCTCGTGGAGCTGCATGTTGGCCCGCACGACCTGCGCGTTCACGTTCGCCGTGCCGACGAACTTGATCGTGATCTTGCCCACCTTGTATCCGGCCCCCGGCGTGTCCGGAACCATCTGGGCCTTTCCATCAACCGAGCCCGCGAGCGCAAGCGAGACAAAAAGCAAGAGCGTCAATACCCCCCGGAGGAGGTCATTGGGTGTAGTTTTCAAAGCGGGTGATGTCTCGAAGGAAAGTGAGCCTTAAATCTCCTACCGGCCCGTTGCGCTGCTTGGCAACGATTAAGTCCGCCCAATCGCCCGCGGTCTGAAACTTTTCGTCGGCGTCCTTGGGGCGGGCGAGCATGAGCACGACGTCGGCATCCTGCTCGATGGAGCCGCTTTCGCGCAAATCCGCCAATCGGGGGGTTCGGTTTTCTTTTTCAGAGGATCGGTTGAGTTGGCTTAATACAATGACGGGGAGATCAAGTTCCTTCGCCAGAGCCTTCAGCCCGCGGGAGGCCTCCGCGACCTGCTGCTCGCGCGGGACCTGGGGGTCGGTCGGGCTGAGGAGCTGGAGGTAGTCGACCACGATGAGCCCGAGATGCCTCCGAGCGTGGACGCGGCGGGCCTTCGCCCTCAGCTCCATGATCGACAGGTGGCTCGAATCGTCGATGTAGATGGGGGCCTTCGAGAACTCGTCGGCGGCGGCCACGAGGCGGCTGTTGTCGTCGCCGTTCTTCGGCAGCAGCCCCTCCCGCAGAAGCTTCAGGTTCACCCGCGCCCGCGAGCAGAGCATGCGCAGCGCGAGCTGCGCCGCGCTCATTTCGAGCGAGAAGACCAGGACCGGCACGCCCTCGGCGCGCTTGGGCAGCGCCGCCGACTCCGCGATGTTCAAGGCGAGGCTCGTCTTGCCCATGGACGGCCGGGCCGCGAGGACGATCATTTCCTGCCTCTGAAAGCCCCAGGTGTACACGTCCAGGTCCTTGAACCCGGAGGTCACTCCCGTGAGCTCGCCCTTCTTCATCATCATCTTCTGGATGACGTTCATCGCCTCCCGCGTGGGGTCCTTCATCGCCCGCGCGGCGTCGGACACCCGGTCCTGCGTGACCTTGAAGAGCTTCTGCTCGACCTGGTCGACGAACTGTCCGATCTCGCCGTGGAAGCCGAAACACTCCTCCACCGTGGCGGTGGAGACCCGGATCAGCTCCCGGAGCAGGTGCAGCTCCCGGACCTTGTCGATGAAATAGGCGACCTGCGCCGTCGTCGGGATCCTCCCGGCAAGCTGCGAAAGGTAGGCGTACCCGCCGATCGCCTCGAGCTGGCGCGCGCCCTTGAGCTCCTCGGCGAGCACCGCCACGTCGACGGGCGGGCTCTTCTGGTACAATTCGCAGAGCCGCTCGTAGACGATCCGGTTCGCCCCTGAAAAGAACGCCTCCGGCGGAAGCTTGGCCTCCAGGCACCGCGCGATCGAATCGGCCCCGTCCAGGAGGCAGCATCCCAGAAGATACTCCTCGGCTTCCTCGCTATGCGGCATCCCGCGCGCCGCTCCGGACGAAAGCCCATCGGCCCCCGGTGCCGCCCGCCGGGCCGCGATCAGACTGGAAACTTCGTCACCCATGCTGGACCATGATGAGCCGGCCATGCGAACCGGCCACCGCCCCCGATGCAATGCAGAGTTGCTCGGAACTTTTCCCGGCTTTGTTCACCGGCGGTCCGAAAACTCCGCCGGGAAGCCCCGCCGGCCGAGCGGCGCGAGCGGGCCGAAGCCCTATTTCCTGAAGCCGGATCGCTTCTCCTCGTACCGCCGCCGCGGCCGGTCCGGACCGGCGGTTTCGCCCGGCGCCCGGCCCTCCGGCGCTTCGGCGGAGGCGGGAGCCTCCACGATCGGATTCTCCGACACGACGTCGAACGCCAGCTCCACCGTGACATCGGCATGCAGCCGCACCTTGACGGTGTGCCGCCCCAGCGTCTTCACCGGCGTGAAAAGATGGATCTTCTTGCGGTCGACCTCGATTCCCGCCGCGGTCAGCTTCTCGTGGACCTCCGCGGCCGTGACCGCCCCGAACATCTTGCCGCCCTCGCCGGTCTTCACCGCGAAGGCGAGCGCCGTCTTTTCGATCCGGCGGCCGAGCTCCTGGGCGCCCGACAGCTCGTGGCCCTCGCGCTCGCCCCGGCGCTTCTTCAGCGCCTCGATCTGCTTGCGGTTGGCCTTGGTGACCGGAACGGCCGCCTTCCCGGGCAGGAGGAAATTGCGCGCGTAGCCCGCGCGCACTTTGACTTGGTCGCCTTCGCCGCCAAGGCCTTCGACCGGTTTGAGGAGGAGAATTTCGCTGTAAGCCATAGGATTAAAATTTCAGGGTTGCCGCCGTTCAGAGCGGATAAATATCGTGTTTCATATAAACGGTGGGGGGGAGCTACGATAACCGGTCCAAACGCGCCTGTGACGGTAAACCATGATTTGTAAACGATGTGGGGCGTACCCACTCGGGTGGAATCGTCACAAGGTGAAAGGGGCCGAACTTCGCAGTCTCACAGGGCGGGTGTCAACATTTCAATCTGAAGCTCAAAACCTCGCGCTCACGCGGCGGCTTGGAACGACCGTTTTGATTGATATTATACGATATTAGTCGAATTATGCACGTGTGACAAATTAGCATAATATTGCTAAATATTTATCAAAATGAATCCGAATGACAACCCTTTCTCCCCTGGGGCCGGAGCGCAGCCCCCAGCGCTGGCGGGGCGGGCGGATTTGCTCGAACAAAGCGCCATCGCCTTGGCGCGGCTGAAGGCCGGCCGCCACGACCGGAGCCTCATGATCGTCGGGCTGCGCGGAGTCGGCAAGACTGTCCTGTTAAATCGGGTCCTCTCCCAGGCTGAGGACCTGGGGTATAAGTCGGTCATGGTGGAGGTTCATGAGCGGAAACCGCTTGCGGTCGCCCTCGTCCCCGAGTTGCGCCGTCTGTATCTGGAAATGAACCGCGTGGCGGCCGCCGGAGCTGCGTTGAAGAAGTTCGGCGGCGTGCTGCGGAGCTTCCTGAACGGGGTAAAGCTGAAGTACAAGGAGGTCGAGTTTGCGATGGAAGGCGATGCAGCCAATGGGGCGGCGGATAGTGGCGACCTCGAAAGCGATCTTCCCCAAGTCGTCATCGCATTGGGCCGAGCTGCGGCCGAGCACGGGACCGCGATTGTGATCATGATCGACGAGCTGCAGTACCTTGGAGAAAAGGATTTGAGCGCGCTGCTGGCATCTGTCCACAAAGTCTCCCAGCTTGGGCTTCCTCTGAACGTGGTCGGTGCCGGCCTTCCCCAGCTTGTGGGCAACGCCGGGCAGGCCAAGTCCTATGCCGAGCGATTGTTCCTCTTCCCCGAGCTTGGCCCGCTCGCGGCGCCGGATGCGAAACGTGCGCTTCAGGATCCGATGCACGCCCAAAAGGTGGAATTCACCGAAGCGGCGTTGGATGAAATCGTACGTGTGACTCACGGCTTTGCGTACTTCATCCAGGAATGGGGGTTCATGGCCTGGAATCGCGCCGCGGGTTCCCCCATCGACGTCGACGTCATCAGTAACATGCACGCGGCTGCCGTCGAACACCTCGACCGCAACTTTTTCCGGGTCCGCTTTGATCGACTCACTCCGGCCGAGGAAGGCTATTTGAGAGCACTGGCGGAACTCGGCCCCCAGCCTCAGCGTTCAGGGGCGATCGCAGCCCTTCTTGGCCGCGAGTCATGGGAAGTGGGTACGTTGCGGGAACAGCTGATCGTCCAGGGAATGATTTACAGTCCGGCTCATGGATTCACCGCGTTCACGGTCCCTCTGTTCGACGAATACATGAAGCGGCGCATGCCGCTGCCCCCGCCAAAAGCGCGGCGGAAATCGCGCTAGTCGCTGCCGCGGGAATCCGCGGTTGCGCCGCTCAGAACGGCACGTCGTCGTCCAC
>JBOHXF010000272.1:0-15031 GCA_050737455.1 Opitutaceae bacterium
ATCTTTACGCGTGCGGACACTACGCCACCGAGGTTCACGGGGTGCGCGCCCTGGCCGCGGAGCTGGCCGAGCGCTTCGGCCTGCCCTGGACTTTCGTGGCGACGGACAACCCGCTTTAAACCCGGTGCAAGGGATCGTAACGCCGGGCGCTCGACAATCGGGCCGCGGCGTTCGTTGATTGGCCGCAACGCCGGCCGCATGCACCTTCGTCCCCTCGACGCCGCCATCGTGGTCGGCTATTGCCTCGCCGTCACGCTGGTGGGGCTCTGGTTCTCGCGCCGGGGGATCCGCGATCTCGACTCGTACTTCCTCGGCGGCAAGGCGCTGCCCTGGTACATTCTCGGCGTGTCGGACGCATCGGGCATGTTCGACATCAGCGGGACGATGTGGCTCGTGTATGTGCTTTTTCTTTACGGAATGAAGAGCATCTGGCTGCCGTGGCTGTGGCCCACGTTCAACCAGATCTTCCTCATGATCTTCCTGAGCGGCTGGCTGCGGCGCTCCAACGTTCTCACCGGCGCCCAATGGATGGAGACCCGCTTCGGACGGGGCCGGGGGGCGAACCTCGCTCACCTGAGCGTCGTCCTGTTCGCGCTGGTGAACGTGGTTGGGCTCCTGGCCTACGCCTTCAAGGGGATCGGCAAGTTCGCCGTCATCATGCTTCCGTGGCATTTCACCGGGCGGACGACCGGCCTGTTCACCGACGAGAACCTGTACGCGATCGTCTTCCTCGGCCTCACCTCGCTCTACGCCATCAAAGGGGGCATGATCAGCGTCGTCATCACGGAGGTGACGCAGTTCGCGATCCTGACCGTCTCCGCGATCACGATCGGGGTCATCGCGATCGTCCGGGTCTCCCCCGCGGCCATCGCCCATGCCGTCCCGGCCGGCTGGATGAACCCGTTCTTCGGCTGGAGGCTCAATCTCGACTGGACCGGCATTCTCGACCAGGCGAACGCCGCCCTGCGCGAGGATGGAAACCAGCTCTTCACCCTCATCTTCGGAATGATGCTCTTCAAGGGCGTGCTCGCGAGCCTCGCCGGCCCGGCGCCCAATTACGACATGCAGCGGATCCTCGCCACCCGCAGCCCGCGGGAAGCCTGCCTCATGAACGGCTGGGTCAACGTCGTCCTCTACTTCCCCCGCTACCTCATGATCGCGGGCATCACCGCGCTCGCCTTCGGCTTCTGCATGCCGGAATTGCGCGCCATGCCCAAGCCCGATTTCGAGCAGATCCTCCCGATCGTCCTCAGCCAGTACGTGCCCACCGGGGTCGTCGGCCTCGTCCTGGCCGGGCTCGCCGCGGCCTTCATGTCCAATTTCGCGGCGACCCTCAATGCCGCGCCGGCCTATATCGTCAACGACATCTACAAACGCTTCATGAACCCGAACGCCGGCGGGCGCAAGGAAGTCGCGCTCAGCCGGCTCGCTTCGCTCGTCGTGCTCCTGGTCGGGATCCTTTTCGGCCTGCTCACCACACGCATCACCGACGTCATGATGTGGCTCGTGGGCTCGCTCTACAGCGGCTACGTGGTCGCGAACGTGCTGAAGTGGTACTGGTGGCGGTTCAATGGCTACGGGTACTTCTGGGGGATGGTGAGCGGGATCGGCGGGGCCATGGTGGTTCCCTGGCTCACCGACACGATCGCGGGCCATTCCGTGAACCTCCTGTACACCTTCCCCGCCATCCTCGTCCTATCGGCGGTCGGCTCGATCGCGGGCACGCTCCTCAGCGCGCCGGAGGACGAGGCGGTTCTGCGACATTTCTACCGCACCGTAAATCCCTGGGGCGCCTGGGGTCCGATCCGCGAAAAGGTGGTGGGCGCCGAGCCGGCCTTCCGCCCCAACCGCAATCTCGGCCGCGATTGCGCCAACATCGTCGCCGGGATCATCTGGCAGCTCAGCATGGTCACCCTCGCGATCTATCTTGTGCTGCGGAATTGGCCCTGGGTCGCCGGGAGCCTGGCGGCGCTCGCCGCCACCTCCGTTTACCTGAAATTCCAGTGGTACGATCACCTCGAATCGGCCGCACCGATCCCGGAGCCGGCCGTCCTCGGGAAAACCCTCTCATGACAACGAAACTGCTCGTGATCGCCGCCCTCGCCGCGGCAAGCGCGTGCGCCGGCGCCGAGCGCGCAACCTACAACAGCGCGGGAGCTCTCACCTCCCTACTTCGCGACGGCTACGAATTGCCGATCGGCGGATCGTTCGAGGTCACGTTCGTCGGCGGGATCCGCCAGACGCTTCAGCCGCAGGATCAGAAAACGCCGATCGAGCGCGCAGGCCTGGCGCTGAGCTGGCGCGGCATCGATACGTTCCCGAACGGCACGAAGGCGACTTACCGCGCCGCGTGGGCCGAAAGCGCGGCGGGCGTTGCCTTCGACGGGACCGCGACCGCGGGCGGGCCGCTGCCGCCCTTTTTTCCAAAAGGCTGGGGTCCCCCGCCCCCGCTCGACCTCCGCACGGTCGACTATGTCCTGGACCTGCCGAGGGACGTGTTCGCCGGCGGGCGCCTGGCCTCGGCCGGGATAGCGATCTCGCCGGAGCAGCCGCCGCACCCGACCTTCTACCGCGCCACGACCGGGCGGCTCGTCTTCACCGATCGCGCGCACCGCTGGACCCTTGCTTTGACATTGGACCGTCCCCGGCCCGTCACCGTGACCGATGTTTGGAATGATTCAGGCCGTTTTTATCGCGTGCGGATCGAGCTTCACCGCGGAAGCTGGCCCGTCGGCGACGCCGCGAAGCTGGACTTCAGCCTGAACCTCGCGGGCCGGGCCTCGGCCCCCCCCGCGCATCTCACCGTGGCGCCCGGAGAACCGCGGTACCCGTTCGACGGTTTTGGGGCGGACTACGCCTTCCGCACCGATTCGCCGGTGACGGACTACATGCTCAAACACCTGCGGGTGTCCTGGGCCCGCTGCGAATTCGACGCGAGCCGATGGGCGAGCGAACAAGCCGCTCCGGGCCCCGATCTTGTGTCCGACTTCAAGGTCATGCAGCGTCTCCAGCAAAGCGGGGTGCCCTGGGTTCTCACCGTCTGGCGGCTGCCCGAGCGCTTTTACGAGCATCCCAACTCGAAACCCTCCGGCGCATTCGGCCGCCACATCGCTGCGGACCGCTGGCCGGAACTGCTGGACCTGCTGGGCACCTATCTCGACTATCTGAAACGCAATTACGGAGCCGAGCCGGACCTCTTCTCCTTCAACGAAAGCGATCTCGGGGTCGACATCGGCTTCACCGGGAAAACCCATCGCGACATGATCGAACGGGTCGGCGCCTGGCTCAAGAATCACGGCTACAAGACCCGGATGCTCCTTGGGGACACCGCCAATCCGCGCGGCACCTACCGTTTCGCGCTGCCGACCGCCGCCGACCCGAAGGCCCTCGCGTACGTGGGCGCCGTCTCGTTCCATAGCTGGGGCAATGGCACGACGGATCAGTACGCGGCATGGGGCGACCTCGCGGCATGGATTCACCGGCCCCTGCTGGTCGGCGAAGCCGGGGTCGATCCGGGCGCCTGGCGGAACGACCAGTACGACAGCTACGCCTACGGCCTGCTTGAAATGCGGCAGTACCAGAACCTGCTTCGATACGCCCGCCCGCAATCGATCCTCTATTGGGAGTTCACCGACGATTACAGCCTCGTGCATGTCGCCACGGATGGACGGGTCGCACCGACCGCCCGGTTCTACCTGATGAAGCATTTCACGAACCTCACGCCGGAGCACAGCGAGGTCGTCGGATCGAGCAGCGACCAGCCGGGCGTCCTCGTGAGCGCGTTCGCGCGGGGCCGCCGCTTTGTGGTGCACATTCTCAACACGGGCCCGGCACGCTCCGCCACTTTGGCGGGACTCCCCTCCGGAGCCTACGAGGCCGCCGTGACGACCGAAGCGACCTGGTTCGCCATGGCGCCAGGACCCGTCGTGCGGCGCGATGGGGCCGCAGCCCTGTCGCTGCCTGCCCGAAGCCTCACCACACTCGTCAGGCGCCCTTCCGGCCAGTAGTTCTGCCGCGGGGATTCCTTCTCGTCGGCGCCCGCCGAGTCCTGCGGACGCCAAGGTGTCGCCCTTCCGAGGGGACTCTCCAGCATGAACCGGCCCCGATTGGCCGGTCCAGGCGTCGATTTTTTGAGTTTAAATCGCCGCCCGTCGCGGCGATGCTGGGCCGTGCCCATGAAACGGATCGCCGTCCTCAACGGACCCAATCTCGACCGGCTCGGCAAACGCGAGCCGGACATCTACGGCAGCGCCACCCTCGGCGAGCTCGAGGACGCGCTGCGGGCCGAATTCGGCGCCGCGGCCGACCTCGAATTTTTCCAATCGAACCACGAGGGCGCCCTGCTCGACCGGATCGCCGAACTCGCGGATCGGAAATGCGCCGGCCTCGTGATCAATCCGGGCGCCTTCACGCACACCAGCATCGCGCTGCGCGACGCGATCGCGGGCGCGAAGCTCCCGGCCGTCGAGGTGCACATTTCCAACATCTACCGCCGTGAGGAATTCCGGCACCGCTCGCTCACGGCGGCGGCCTGCCTGGCGGTCATCAGCGGCCTGGGCCTCGAAGGCTACCACGCCGCCATCCGCTTCCTGCTCCGGTGACCCCGGGCTCCGCGTTTGCGCCGGCCCCGCAGGGCGCATCCTGGTTCGTCTGCCATACCAAGCCCCGGTGCGAAAAGAAGTTCGCCGCCCTGCTGGCGGCGGAGCGCTTCGCGCACTACCTGCCGCTCCTCGACAGCGTCCGGCGGTACGCGCGGCAGACCAAGCGCTTCACCAAGCCGCTCTTTCCAGGCTACGTCTTTGCCCGGGTGCCGATCGAGCGCAAGGCGCGCGTCTACCAGCAGGATCTCCTGGCCCGGGCGATCCCGGTCGCGGGCGAGGCCGCGTTTCTTGCGCAAATCGAGCAGGTGCGCTCGATGATCGCGTCCGGATACGAGCTGACGGTCCTCCCGCTCCTGAGCAAGGGCCGCCGCGTGCGCGTGGCGGGCGGACCGCTGCACGGGCTGGAAGGCTACGTCGACGATCCGGCGAATCCGGGCGGAATCGTGATTTCCGTGGATGTTCTGCGGCAGGGCCTTCTCGTGAGTCTGCCGGTGGAAAACCTGGCCATTCTGCCCTAGGAGGACGGTCCGTCAGCGCATCGCGGCCCAGATCCATTCCGCCCCGTGCAGGACGATGCAGGCGGCCAGGGCGGCGGCCAGGTCGTCGGCCACGATGCCCCATCCGCCCGGCAGATCCTGGAGCCTGGCGATGCCGAACGGCTTGGTCACGTCGAAGAGCCTGAAAACGAGAAAGCCGGCTGCCGACACAAGCAGCGGCGCCAGGGCAAGAGCGCCCAGATGCGGCGAACCGGGCAGGCCGGCGAGAAGTCCCGACCAGCCGAGGAAACACAGGGGCATGGCCACAAACTCGTCCAGGATCACCTCCCCCGGATCGCGCACGCCCAGCCGAAATTCCGCCTCGCCGCACAGTGCCACCGCCAGATAGCCGCCGGCGATCGTGAGCAGGACGGTCGCCACGGCGAGGCCGCTCCCGGAATCGTCGAAGCGCAGGAAGACGACGACGAAGTAAAGCCACCCGGCCACCGAACCCCAGGTGCCGGGAGCCGGAAGCCGGCCGACCGGCCCAAGGGTCGCGATCCCGATGGCCGCCCGGCTCGGCAGGAATCGGGTCCAGACCGGTTGGCCGAGTCTCATTGGCCCGCCTCGGCGAACACGACGTCCTTGAATTGGACGATGTACCTCCAGCCGGACCATACCGCCAGGAAGGTGCCGATCCAGAAAATGCCCTCGCCGATCTGGTGAATGTCCCAGCTCCACCCCCCGAAATCCCGGCCGGCGAACACGCTCAGATCCCGGCCGACCGCGGGAGCCAGAAGGAGGAATCCTAGCGCGACCAACTGGGTGACCGTCTTCGATTTGCCGCCACGGTCGGCCGCGACGATGATCCCCTTCGAGGCCGCGACCATGCGCATGCCTGTCACGAGAAATTCCCGGACGAGAGTGATCAGGGCGAGCGGCATCCAGATATTCTCGCGCGGGTGGCCCACGAACGCGATCACGAGGCCGAGCACCATGATCTTGTCCGCCAGGGAATCCATCAGCTTGCCGAACGCCGTGATCTGGCCTCGGCTGCGGGCGAGATAGCCGTCGATCCAATCCCCCCCCGCCGCCGCCAGGAACAGGACGAACGCGAGCAGGGCGGCGCCGGTCCAATGGCAGTACATCAGCCAGGCGATGACGAACATCGTCGGAATCCGCGACAACGTGATGGCGTTCGGGAGGTTCATGGGCCGGCGTGCCCCGCAGGTTTCCCATCACAAGAAGCCCCCGAGCGGCGAAGGCAAGTGCGTAAGGACGGCTCCTGGGCCGTTCATAATGATTGAGCGGCCGGGCCCTTTCGGTTTGCGTGGCTGTCCCGCCATGCGCCACTGTATCTACCCCGGCACCTTCGACCCGATCACCTACGGGCATCTGGACGTGCTGGGCCGCGCGGCCCGGCTCTTCGACCGGGTCACCGTGGCGGTGGCTCACAACCCGGGCAAAGCCCCGCTGTTCCCCCCCGAGGAGCGCTTGGCGATGATCCGGCCCAACACCGCGAAATGGCCCAATGTCGCCGTGGCCGAGTTTCGCGGTCTGCTGGTCGATTTCGCGAGGGAGCAGAAGGCCGACGCGATCATCCGCGGGCTCCGCGCCCTGTCCGATTTCGAGTTCGAATTCAACATGGCCTTGATGAACCGCCATCTTCAACCCGCGATCGAGACCCTGTTCGTCATGCCGAACGAACAGTTCAGTTACACGAGTTCGTCCCTGGTGAAGCAGGTGGCCCAGTACGGCGGCGACGTCGGCCACTTTGTGCCGGCGAACGTCGCGGCGGCGCTCCGGGCCGCCTATGCGCGCGGCTCCCACGTTCCGTGACATGAACCGGCGCTGGTCCGTCGGCGCCTGGATCTTCGTCCGGCTGCTGGCCCTCGTCCACGTCATCGCGTTCGTTTCGTTCGCGCGGCAGTGGCGGGGGCTGATCGGCCCGCGCGGGATCCTTCCCGCCGGGGATTTTTTTTCCGCCGTGCACCAGGGCTTCGGCGCCGCGGCGTTTTGGAAGCTGCCGTCGCTCTGCTGGTGGCTCGGCACCCAGGGCGCGATCCCTGCGCTGGCCTTCGCCGGCGTCGGCGTCGCTCTGCTGGTGTTCTTCGGATTCGCGCCCGGCCCGGGCTTGCTGTTTCTGTGGATCGACTATCTGTCGCTCGCCGGCGCGGGCCAGGTGTTCTATAATTTTCAGTGGGATGCGCTGCTCCTGGAAACGACCCTCCTCGCGGTCTTCTTCGCCCCCTGGTCGCTCCGGGCCGGCTGGAAGCTTGCCGAGCCTCCCCGGCTGGCGCGCTGGCTCGTCTGGTGGCTCCTCTTTCGGCTGATGGTGCTCTCGGGGCTCGTCAAGCTCGCGAGCGGTGATCCCTCGTGGCGAAACCTGTCCGCCCTGTTTGTCCATTTCCAGACCCAGCCTCTTCCGACGCCCGTGGCCTGGTATGCGGCCCATCTGCCCCACGCCGTCCTGCGGGCGGCCTGCGCGCTGATGTTCGTGATCGAGCTCGGAGCGCCCTTCTGTCTCTGCGCCGGGCCCCGGGTGCGCCGCGCCTGCCTCCTCGCGCTCCTGCTTTTCCAGGGGCTGATCGAGCTCACGGGCAACTATGCCTTCTTCAACCTTCTCACGGCGGCCTTGTGCCTGACCGCGCTCGACGATGGGTTTTGGCTGAAGCTCGCAGGGGTCCTCCCTCGCGCCTGGCGCGACCGGCTGGACGGGGCCTCGACCGCCGCTCCGCGGCCGGCCTCGGGCCGCGTCCTGCGCGCGTTCGCCGCAGTCGCCATCGTGGTCACGAGTCTGGAGTTCACCGCCGATTTCGTGCCGGCGGTCGCGGCGTCGCCCGCGGTGGACGATCTGCTCGGGCTCACCGATTCGTCCCGGAGCCTGAACAGCTATGGGCTTTTCGCAGTCATGACCGCCGAACGGCCGGAGCTCATTTTCGAGGGCAGCGACGACGGCCACGATTGGCTGCCATATGGATTCCCCCACAAGCCGGGAAATCTCCGGCGGCGGCCGGACTTCGTCGCTCCGGGCCAGCCGCGCCTGGATTGGCAGCTTTGGTTCGCGGCGCTGTCGCCGCCGGAGGACAATCCCTGGGTCGGATCGTTCGTCGCGGCGCTGCTTCAGGGCGATCCGGACGTGCTCGCGCTGGTCGCGACCGATCCATTCCCAAATCGTCCGCCGCGCTACGTCCGCGTCGTGCGGTATATCTATGCCTTTTCGAGCCCCGCCGATCGCAAGGCTTCAGGACGGTGGTGGAACCGGGTGTTCGACGATTTCTACCTCGGTCCGGTGAGCCTCAGGGACGGCGCCGCGGCGGGCGAATCGTTGCGTTGACCCCCCGGAAAAGGTGGATCGACTTGCCCCATGACCGACGCCCGCGACCGCTTTCTGGCCATGACTCGCCGGGCCGTGGAGGAAGGCGTGCTCCGCAAGCTCACGCTGGGCCGTTACCGAGGCGGCGAGCCCGGCCTCCGCAACGTGTTCGTCCGACCGGTGCGGCTCAAGCGCGGCCCGCATCTGTGCTTCCTCTGGCGGCACGAGACCCGGGACGTGACGAAGAACCATCCCCCGGCCGAGGCGCTGGCCGAACTCGGGAAATTGGTCGGCGGCGAGTTTCTGGACGCACACCTGTTCACCGATAGCGAGAGCGCACAGCTCGAATGCCGTCCGAAAGGCCGGGCGCGCCTGACGATCGCGCCGGCGTCTTCCGGAGCCGTCGTCGCGCCCCATGATCATGTCAAGGTCCGGCCGATTCCGGCCGACGCGCCTTGGCTGCAGGCCCTCGGAGTCACAAACGCCTCCGGCAAACCGGTCGAGGGTATGGCGCCGAAATTCCGGCAGATCGAAAAATTCGCCGAAATCCTCCAGCACCTCATCGTGGAAACCGGCCTCGAGCCGCCGCTCGAGATCGTGGACATGGGCTGCGGCAAGGGCTACCTCACCTTCGCCGCCTGCGCGGTGCTCGGCCCCGGCGCCCGCGTGCGGGGGATCGAAGCCCGCGCCGATCTGGTCAAGGGCTGCAACGCGATCTCCGCGGAGTACGGCTTTTCGCCCGGACTCGAATTTTGCGCCGGCACGATCGCCGACACGCGTCTCGACCACCTGGACGCTCTCGTCGCGCTGCACGCCTGCGACACCGCCACGGACGATGCCCTGGCCAAGGGCATCGAGGCCGGAGCCGCCCTGATGATCGTCGCCCCCTGCTGCCAGAAGGAGCTGCGGCGCCAACTCAAGCCGCCGGCAGTCCTTGCCGGCGCGCTGCGCCATGGCATCTTCCAGGAGCGCCAGGCCGAATTCGTCACCGACGCCCTCCGGACCGAGCTGCTGGAATGGGCCGGCTACCGGACCAAGGCCTTCGAATTCGTCCCGACCGAGCACACGGCCAAAAACCTGATGATCGCGGCCGTCAAAGCCCATCCCCGGGGCGACGAGGCGCGCGCCCGCCGGGTGCGCGAGCTGGCCGCGTTCTACGGGATCGAACGGCATGCGCTGGCCCGCCGCCTGGGTTTCCTGCTGGGCCTCTCGCCGGAGTAGCGCGGGACGCCCGTTCTCCGCGCAGGTGCCCGCTTGACTCGGGCGCGCCGGTCCTGAAAATGAACCCTTTTCCCACCACGAACCCGCCATGAGCAAGCAGTACAACAAGGTCATCAAACGGAAACGCCGGCTCGCCTACCTGAAGCGCAAGCGGACGGCCGCCAAGGCCGCCCGGAAGTGAGTGATCAAGGTTAGCCTGATTTCGCTCGGCTGCGCCAAGAATCTCGTCGACAGCGAGATCATGGTGGGCCACCTGCGGCAGGCGGGGATGGCGGTGGTGCCGCGGGCCGAGGAGGCCGACGTCGTCATCGTCAACACCTGCTCGTTCATCGACTCTTCGAAGGCGGAGTCGATCGGCCATATCCTGGAGGTCCACGAGGAGCGGGGACTCCGGAAGCGCCGGCGCGGGCAGAAGCTCATCGTGGCCGGGTGCATGTCGCAGCGCTTCTCCCGCGAGCTGCCGGGCGAGATGCCCGAGGTGGACGCCTTCATCGGGCTCGACCAGGTGACGCAGGTCGCGCCGATCATCGAACGGATCTGCGCCGCGGACCGCGGTCCGGGCGAGGCCCCCGCGAGCTTCGTCACGCCGCGCTCGACCTACATTCCCGACTACGACACGCCCAGGTTTCGGCTCACCCCGCGGCACTTCGCGTACGTCAAGATCGCCGAAGGCTGCAACCATCCGTGCACCTTCTGCATCATTCCTCAAATCCGAGGCCGGCACCGGAGCCGGACCGTGGCCAGCGTGGCGGCGGAGGCCCGCCGTCTCGTGGCCGAAGGCGTCCGCGAGCTCGATCTCATCTCCCAGGACACGACCTTCTTCGGAATGGACACCTGGGAACAGAGGCCCAACCCGCGGACGCCCGTGGATTCCTCCCGGGGCGAGGCGCTCACCACCCTCCTCCGCGAGCTCGACGCCATCGAGGGCGATTTCTGGATCCGGCTCCTGTACACCCATCCCGCGCATTGGAGCGACGAACTCATCGCGACGATCGCCGATTGCCCGAAAGTCGCCCGGTACGTGGACATGCCGCTCCAGCACATCAGCGAGAGGATGCTGGCCGCGATGCAGCGGGAGACCTCCGGCGCGCAGATACGCGATCTCATCCGCCGGATCCGCGCGGGCGTCCCGGGCATCGCCTTGCGCACGACTTTCATCGCCGGCTTCCCCGGGGAGACCGAAGCCGACGTCGACGAGCTCTGTGCGTTCATCGAGGAGACGCGATTCGAGCGGCTCGGCGTCTTCCGCTACTCCCAGGAGGATGGGACCCGGGCCGCAAAAATGGACGACCAGGTGCCGGCGGCCGAGAAGGAGCGCCGCTGGCGCCGCCTGATGGCGCTCCAGCGGACGATCGCAGCCGACGTGAGCCGGCGCAGCGTCGGCCGCCGCCTGAAGGTGCTGGTCGAGGAGCCCGGCGTCGCGCGGGGGGAGGCCGACGCGCCGGACATCGACGGGCGGGTCTACGTCCTCCCTGAACTGCCGGTCGGTGAATTCGCGGAGGTTGAGATCACCGGCTTCAAGGACTACGACCTGATCGCCCTGCCGCCCGGGCGGAAGCCGGCGACGTTCAAGACCGCGAAACCGGCGCAGTAGCGCGCGTCCGGGCCGGGATGGCCGCGACTTCGAGTCCCCGCGCCCGTTGGGGGCCCGGCTCAATCCCTGCGGCGGGGGTTCCCGGTTCGCGCGGCGCTCCGATTGCCGGAATTCCTGGGCCGCGGGAAGGACCGCCTCCGGAGGCCCGGTGCCGCCGGTCCGGATTCACCGCCGCCGCGCGGCCCGGGACCCACGCGCGTGGCGGCGCCCGGGGCGCTTGGGGCAAAACGGCGTTCTGAAGCGGAATTTCGGACCGGAGCCCCAGATCAGAAGGCGAACGTGTTCGAGAGCGTCCATTTCATCGGCTCACGGATTTCCCACGCGTCGATCGAACCATCGGGCTGGGCGTGGATCGGAATCAGCTCGTCGCCCACGCCGATGTTCTGGAGGTACAACTGGACATGATACTTGATATGGCGCCAGGGCTTGGCGTTGTAGCCGACCGAGCCGTCGTAGGTGACCATCTCGGGCGAGTAATAGGGATGCTTCACGTCGGACACGCCGCCATTCGCGGGATCCGGAATCACCGGATAGCCGATCGCCGCCTTGTCCTCCCACCGGATCCCCCCCGCGACGTTGAAACCCTTCAGCCAGCCTCTCGTAAAATCATAGTTGGTGACCAGATTCCAATGCCAGCGCCGCAATTCCGGAGTGGGGGCCCCGTCCTGGCGGACGACCGTGTTGAGCGTGTTGATCACGTTGAGCTGCAGCATATCGGCAAGGGTGTTGACTCCGCCGGTGTCGACGAAAAGGCTGCCGGCCGGCCCCGCGGCCAGCGGCCGGAACACGTCGTTGACCACCGCCTGGATGTCGGGCGCCGTATCGGAGCGGACCGCCACGGACTGGGTGATGTTCAACGCGATCCTCCAGTGAGGCGTGGGATTGATGACCGATTCCATCTCGATGCCGGTCGACACGACGTTGGAGGTGCCGACGACCTCGCCCGACCGGTTATCGGAGTTCGTGTACGGGTAGATGTTGGGCGGGACAGGCGGAAGATTGATCTGATAGCGAAAGGTCTCGAAGAACGATTGGGCTCCCGGGGTCTTGGCCCAGTCGTTGAAGGCGGCCATCCCGGCGGGATTCCCGTCGTTGTAGCCCTGCGCGTTCATGTCGAAAACTTCGGCGGGGAGGTCGGCCAGGGCGTTCAACGGTGTGCTGAGGTTGACGAGCGAGGAGGAATTCGCGTCGGCGGTCCGGTAGCGGCCGATCTTGAACTCGAAGCGTCCGTCGAACATCGAAAGACGCAGGCCGTACTCCTTCGTCTTGCCCATCTCGGGCGGAAGAATCTGATCGTAGATGTTATAACGCTGCGGGGTCACCTTGAAGTTGCTCGAATCGCTGTATGACAGGCTGATGTTGCTCCCCCAAGGCAGGTAACGGTTGATGAATTCCGGTGTATGGGCTACGGCCCCCCAGTTCCAGGAATCCACCCGCTCCTCGGAGTCGAGCGCCGGGTAGAACAGATTCCAGGAGGGGTTGAGGACGCCCGTGCTCGTCGTGAAGTTGTCGGTGCCGGCGTCGTATTTCCACACCGCGTCCCGCCTCCAGCCGATGGTCGACACCAGATTTCCGTCGAACCATTTGTCCTGGGCGATCAGGATCCCGGAATTCACGTCCTGCCGGCTCCGGTCGATTGAGCCCAGGGTCTGGGAGACATCGTCGCGCGAACTGGAGACGAGGTTGACGGACTGCTGCGTCCAGGGATTGGCGGCCGGCGCCGTGGAGTGCACCTCCGCGTTGTCCAGGATGGAATATGTGGCTCCGGTCGCCGTGGGCCACTGGCCCGTGAACGGTTGGACCCGGGCATCTCCGGCGTTCGACATGTTCGCCATGCTGGGTCCGACATAGTGCAGCAGGGACGCCGAATCGTTGCCCACATAGCCGAAGACCTTCTCATCGTAGTCGGAGCCGGCGTCGAACGGGTAGCCCCCTTCGCTGTCCATCTGCACGCTCTGGCGGGTGTACGCGCCAGTGAAAACGTGGTCGCCGAGCAAGCGGCCGAGCCAAATGGGTCCGACACGGTGCAGGTCGAGATTGTAAAACGCAGTG
The DNA here is from genome assembly GCA_050737455.1 of Opitutaceae bacterium. GTDB lineage: Bacteria > Verrucomicrobiota > Verrucomicrobiia > Opitutales > Opitutaceae > Palsa-1447. The sequence continues at coordinate 13,261 of JBOHXF010000272.1, forward strand.
GCACGGCTGTTGGTTGCGTCGGTGGACAGCACGTTCTCGTAGCCGGAGCCGCCGATGACGGGTCTCCCAAGGTTCGGATTCGGCGCGCCGTTGGGCAGGACGGAATTGATGTCCACCTTGATCTGCATCTGGTCGAAGGTCAGCGGAACCACGTTGCCGTTGTTGAGCGACTGCTTGTTCACCGCGAGCTCGATGCCGGCATGGTTGTTGAAAAAGGTCTGGTCGATGGCCGCCTCGTACGACTGCCACTCCGCCCATTCGTACTTGTTCGGTCCGTCGATCTGCTCGTGATAGAAATCGAAGATGTTCGGGTCGGTGAGCATCGGAATGCGCCAGAAGCCGCTCGTGTAATCGGTGTGCACGACGCGGTTGAGGAAACGGTCGTAACCGCCGAGCCCGAGGGGGCCGCCGGTCCGCAGGAGGCCATTGGTTGAGTAGGATCGCGGCGCCTGTCCTTCGATGCCGACGAACGTCTGCCCCGGGATGCCCGGCTGCGAGCTGTTCGGGTTGGAGTAATACAACTGCAACTGCTGGCCCGTGCCTCCGAGCCCCGCCGACGTGAGCACCGCGGTGGTGTAGATGGAGGGACCGTTGGCCAGGGGCGCCGACGGGCTGCCCTGGTAGATGGTGTTGGTCGTGTACGGCGCCTGCGGCGTGCCGAGGAACGTGACCGCGTTGGTCACGTCGTTGTAGACGGGCTTGCCCAGCTCCCACCACATGCTGATGCCGTCGAAAGGCGGACGATCCCAAGGCTGGTTCGAATTCCGGTTGCCGAATTCGGCGTTCGCCCTGATGGTCGTGGTCGGGGTCGGATTGTACGTGACGGCGAGATACATCCGCTGGTCCTGCGAGTATGCGGGGTGGACGCGGTAATATTCGTTGTCGTAGAGCGTATCCAGCCGGATGGCCAACTTGTCCTTGAACAGCACCTGGTTATAATCGAGGCTGTTGCGCAGCGAGCCGTATTCGCCGAACTGCTGGGTGACCGAGCCCTTTGTTTTTTGCGTGTTGGCGATGTTCAGGGCGGAGTTGATGATGCCGCCCGGGCTCCCGAGTCCGAACAACATGGCGTTGGGCCCGCGGCTGATCTCGATCCGCTCGATGTTATAGCTGTCCATCGGCACGTAGCTCGTGAAGAAATCCTGCGACAAATCGGCCGAGACCAGCCCGCGCACCCGGGTTTCCGGGGTCGCGGACGACAACTGGGTCTCGAAATCGACGAACGTGCTTTCGATCGCCGCGCCGGAGAAGTTGCCCCCGGGTCCCGAGACTTCCGTGCCCGTCGTGTAAATCAGCAGGCTCGTGAGGTTCGTCGCGTTGATATCCTTCATGAAGTCCTTCGTGACGACCTCAACCGGCGCCGCGATGTCCTTCAGCGGCGAACTGATGCGCGTCCCCGACATCGCGGACGAGGCGAGATAACCGGAGACCCCGGCCGACGTGACCTCGAAGGGCGACAGCTGGATAGGCGCAATTTCTCCGCTGGAGGAACTGGCGGCGACGCTCTGATCGAGCGCCGCCTGGGTGCTCGCCGGCAAGGGCGGCGGTGCGGCGGCGGTCGGTGCGGCGGGCGGAGCCGATTGAGCGAAGGCCTGTCCGGCGAGGAGTGCGGAGCAGGCGAGCAGAGCCGCCCAAATCGTGGCGAGCGAGCCCGAGAGATTGCGGGGAATGCGGGGCGGTGGGGTTATGGCTGCGTGGTGCATAGGAATTCGGTTTTAAGATCCAGCCGGGCCGGCGAAGACCGGGCGAATCGCTGCGAATGGGAATGGGG
>JBOHXF010000273.1:0-1934 GCA_050737455.1 Opitutaceae bacterium
CGGTGTAGCGGACCAGCGCCGGATCCACGCGGCGGCGCAGGTTGAGCGCCGAAGCGAGCGGCCGAAGCCTGGATTGGGCGAGGTCCGCAAGCTCCAGCGAGAACGCGCCCTGGTCGTTCGCGCGGTCGGTCGCGCTCCGCAGGGCGGTGCGCACCTCCGGCAGGTAAGACGCGATCTGAGCGGCGGCGGCGGCGAGGGTCGCCCACCTTCCGTTCGACGAAGAACCGACCGGTGGGAACGGGCGATTGCCCGCGGCCCCGGAACCGCCGCAGGCTTCCGCGCCGGGCGCCGGCCCGTCGAGCCGGTTCGAGCCGCCGCGCGGCTCCGGGCCGGCGGCCGCCGCGATCCGGACGTTCAGAACGCCGAGCAGATGGTGGATCCGCCGAAGACGCACTTCGGCATCGGCGAGGTGGCCGGGTCGGCGCGAGACGACCACCTGCGCCGCGGACCGGCAAAAATTCCCGAGGGCGCCGAACACGGTCTCCGCCGCGGTTTTCACGTCCGCCATTTCCCGCTCGCCCGATTCGGGCTCGGCGAGCACCTCCTCGTATGCGGATTGAAACGCCGAAACCCGCTGCATCAGCCGGGCGCCGGCGCGAACCAGCTCGTCGATCCGATCCGCGGCCTTTCGATTGCCATGGGCGCCGACCCCGGCCAGGACCGCATACGCCTTGTCCAAAGCCTCGCGGAGATGGGCCTCCGCGCCGGGATCCGCCGGCCAGGCGCAGGACCCGGCCGCCGCAAGCCAGGCTTCCCCCGCCGGCTCGCGCAGGGGATGCTGGGGCCGGATCGGCCAAAGGAAGACGTGCAGCGCGGTCCCCCAGCATCCGCCCGCGAAGGCGGCGAGGAAATGGCCCAGCGCCGGCCCCGGCCCGCCCGTTTCCGCCAGCGCGATATAGCAGACAAGCCCGGTAGCCGTGGCGAGAGAGGGCCCATAGTCGCTGTTCAGGTGCCGCCATAGGCCCGCTCCGAGCGCGATGACAACGGTTGCTCCGAGCGATGCCGCGAGCGGGTGCGCGGCCAAGGCGCCAAGGCCGGAGGCCGCGGCCACGAGCGCCGTCATCGCGAGGAGCACGAGCAGCCGCGCCCCGTAGGCGCCGTAGACGTTGACGTTCGCGATCACCTGCGCGCCGATCGCCGCATAGATCATGTCCACCGGCAGCCGTCCGGAAATCCCCAGGGCGAGCGGCGCCATGAATGAGGCCATGCACCGAAATCCCCGGCCGAGATCCGGGTGGGAGATTTCGGTGGCGAAGATGCGGTCGAGAATGCCGGACGGTCCCGCGCGCGGAGAGGACGATCGGTCGGCCATGGGGCGGGCGCGGTTTCAGCTCACGGAGGTGTCTCCCCCGTGATGCCCTCTCCGTTGACGCCCTCCGCCATGATGCCCCCGCCCACGAGGCGGTCCCCCCGGTAGAGGGCCAGCACCTGCCCGCCCGCGAGCGCGCGCTGCGGCTCCGCGAAGCGCACCCGGGCGGCCGAATCGCCTTCCGGGAGGAATGTGGCGGCTATCCGAGGATCGCGGTAGCGCACGCGCGCTTCGATCGGGCATGGCCCAGGGACGGCCTCTCCCGTCCAGCTGAGCGAATGCACCCGAACCTCGCGTTGGAACAGTCCCGGCGCGTCCGCCTTCTCGAAGGCGACCAGCAAGGCCTGGTCGCCCGGCCGCTTCCCGACAACGACGTAGCGCTCGCGGTCCGCATTCGACGGGATGCCGATCCCCCGGCGCTGCCCCAGCGTGAAATAGTGCAAGCCGCGGTGCCGGCCGAGCTCCCGTCCGTCCGAAGCCCGGAGGATCGGGCCCGGACGATCGGGGACGTAGGTTCGGAGGAAATCGGCCATCTTGACCCGGCCGATGAAGCAGATGCCCTGGCTGTCCTTCTTCGCGGCCGTCGCGAGCCCCGCTTCGCGGGCAAGGCGCCTCACTTCAGGCT
>JBOHXF010000274.1:0-1540 GCA_050737455.1 Opitutaceae bacterium
GGTAACATGACCGACCCGATCAGCGATTTCCTCACCCGGCTGCGCAACGCAAGCAAGGCGCGCCGGGAGGAATGCGCCGCCCCGCATTCCCGGCTCAAAGAAAGCATCGCCGCCATCCTGAAGGCGGAAGGCTACATCATCGACTTCCGGAACGGCGTCGACGAGCTGGGCCACAAGACCATCGTCGTGACGCTGAAGTACGTCGGCGAGGCGCCCGCCCTCACCGGCCTCGTGCGAGCCTCCACGCCCGGCCGACGCCTCTATGTCCGCTACAGCGAGATCCCCCGCGTCCTCAACGGGCTCGGTATTGCCATCGTCTCGACCTCCAAGGGTCTCCTGAAGGACGCCGACTGCCGGCGCCAGAAGGCCGGAGGCGAGCTGATCTGCAACGTCTGGTAAAGGAACCCACACGCCATGAGCCGTATCGGCAAACAGCCCATCGTCATCCCCGACAAGGTCAAAGTCGGCGTCAAGGACGCCACCGTCCACGTCGAGGGCCCCAAGGGCAAGGTGACCAAGTCTTTCGCCCCGGTCGTCCGGGTCGAGGTGGCCGACCGCCAGGTCCGGGTGAAGCCGGTCGAGCAGACGCGGTTCGCGAACGCGATGTACGGCACGGCCCGCTCGGTGATCGCCGGCATGGTCAAGGGGGTCACCACGGGCTACGCGAAGGACCTCGAGATACAAGGGGTGGGCTTCAAGGCCACCCTCAAGGGCAGCAAGCTCGATCTCGCGCTGGGGTTCTCGCATCCGATCCTGATGGACATTCCCGAGGGAATCAAGGTCACCGTCACAGACGGCACCCGGCTCAAGGTGGAGGGTTGCGACAAGCAGCTCGTCGGAGCGGTGACCGCCGAGATCCGCAGTTTCTATCCGCCGGAACCCTACAAGGGCAAGGGCGTGCGGATCGTGGGCGAGCGCGTCCGCCGCAAGGAAGGAAAGACCGTCGCCTGAGGCGCCATCCCATGAACACCGTCCACAAATCCCTCCTCCTCCAGAAGCGCCGCTGGCGCATCCGCAAGAAGGTGACCGGCACCTCGGCGCGCCCGCGGCTGTCCGTCAAGTTCAGCGGCAAGCACATTTACGCACAGGCCATCGACGACGCCGCCGGCTCGACCCTGGTTTTCGTCTCAAGTCTCGATGCGCAGCTCCGCGACCGGAAGCTTCGCGCCAACATCGCGGGCGCAAAGGTTCTGGCCGAGGCGTTCGCCGCCAAGGCCAAGGCCGCCGGCCTGACCGCCGTGGTCTTCGACCGCAATGGCGCCCGCTACCATGGCAAAGTGAAAGCCTTTGCCGAGACCGCGCGCGAGGGCGGCCTGCAGTTCTGATCCGCCCATGAGCATCGATCCCACACCTTCTTCAGATCCCTTGCCGGCCGAGACCGCCGTGGCTGCGCCCGTTGCGGTTCCCACCGTTCCCGCTCCGGCCGCCGCCACGCCGACGCCCGCGCCCGCGCCGGCCGCATCGCCCCGCGCGGGCGCGACACCCTGAGGTGTAGTGGGACCGGCGCTTCCTCGGCCGCGCCCCGCGCGTTGGCTTGCGA
>JBOHXF010000275.1:0-3280 GCA_050737455.1 Opitutaceae bacterium
GTCGAGATCTGCTCGGAAAGATCGGCCGCGGGGATGATCTTTTCGGCGAGCGAGACCCGGTAGTTGGGGAGGAAGGCGACCTTGATCTTCCCGTTCACGCGTGGGTCGGCGTTGATTCGGCCGCCGATGATGTTGATCGCTCGGATGATGTTCTTCGCGACCTCGTAGCCCGGCGCCGCCTTGGCGGCGAAGATGAACACGCGCGGGACCATGTCGACGCCGGGATCCTGGAGGAGCCGGCGGTACAGCGCCATGATGTGCAGCAGGTTCAGATGCTGGCGCTTGTACTCGTGCAGCCGCTTGATCTGCACGTCGAACAGAGCCTCGGGTGAGACCACCAGTCCGCATTCGGCGCGGATCACCCCGGCAAGATCCATCTTGTTGGCCCGCTTGATCTCCATGAACTCCCGGCGGAACTCCGGCTCGTCGGCGCGAGGCTCCAGTCCGCGGAGCCGCTCAAGATCGCTCACCCAGCCCGCATCGCCCAGCGAGCGGGTGATGAGGTCCGCAAGGCGGGGATTGCACTGGAGGAGCCAACGCCGCGGCGTGATCCCGTTGGTCTTGTTCTGGAGCCTGCCCGGATAGAGGGCGTCGAAGTCCGCGAACAGGTCGTGCCGGAGGAGTTGGGTGTGCAGGGCGGCGACGCCGTTCACCGCGTGGCCGCCGACCACGGCCAGATTGGCCATGCGGACCAGCTTCTGTCCGTTCTCCTCGATGAGCGAGCAGCGGCGCTTGCGGTCGTCCTCGCCCGGCCATTTCGCCTCGCAGACGGCCATCAGCCGCGTGTTGATCTCGTAGATGATCTGGAGGTGCCGGGGCAGGACCCGCTCGAAGAGAGGCACCCCCCATTTTTCCAGCGCCTCGGGCATGAGGGTGTGGTTCGTGTAGGCGAAGCTGCGGGTGACGATCTCCCAGGCCGGGTCCCATTCGGTCTGGAATTCGTCGAGGAGGATCCGCATCAGCTCGGTGATGGCCACGGCCGGATGCGTGTCGTTGAGCTGGATCGCCACTTTCTCGGGGAAATTGGCCCACGAGTTGCCGGGGGAACGGAAATGCCGGCGGATGATATCCCGGATCGAGCAGGCGACGAAAAAGTACTGCTGGACGAGGCGGAGCTCCTTGCCGTTCTCGGTCCGGTCGTTCGGGTAAAGGACCTTGGAAATCGTCTCGCCGACCGCCTTTTCGTGGACCGCCTCGACGTAGCCCCCGGCGTTGAAGGCGGACAGGTCGAAGTCCTCGTTCGCGCGCGATTCCCACAGCCGCAGGAGATTCACGGTCTTCGTGCCGAAGCCCGCGACAGGGATGTCGTGGGGCACGCCGAGGACGGTCTTGGCGTCGACCCACCGGGGCCGGGAACGGCCGCGATCGTCGAAGAGGTTCTCCACCCGGCCGTAAAGCTTCACCTCCTGCGTGTACTCGGCCCGGACGACCTCCCAGGGGTCGCCGAAGAGGATCCACCGGTCGGGATGTTCGACTTGATGGCCGGCGACGAACTGCTGCCTGAACAGGCCGAATTCGTAATGGATGCCGTAGCCCAGGGCTGGATAATCCAGGGTGGCCAGCGAATCGAGGAAGCAGGCGGCGAGCCGGCCCAAGCCTCCGTTGCCGAGCCCCATATCCACCTCCGCCTCGCGGACCGCTTCGAAGTCGACGCCGAGCGAGGTCAGCGCGGCCCGGGCGGCATGCTCGAGGCCGCTCGCGAGGAGGTTCGACTCGAAGAGCCGGCCCATCAGATACTCCAGCGAGAAATAATACACGCGCCGCACGTTCCGGGCATTGTGCACCGCCTGGGTCGCGATCATCCGGTCGTGGATCTGATCGCGGACCGCGAGCGAGGTGGCCACCCACCAGTCCCGGGGCGTGGCGGACTGGGCGGGACGCGCCAGCGTCGAAATCAGGTGCCGGAGGATGAGGGACCGGAAAACTTCCTCGGGCGGATCGGTCGGGATGCGGCCGCCGGAGGCGGGGCCACCCCCGCCGGGCCGCGGAGGCGGGTTTGAAGCGGCAACGGACGGCATACTCGGGACGATTTCAGCCTGCGGCCTGCCAAACGCCAGAGAAAATGCGACCATGCCGCATTCGTGGGCCCGCGTCATAATCGAACGTTAACACCATAAGTGTTGATTTCGTGTAATTATGAATCGGGGTCCCGCGTTTGGGGCCCGAACGGCAAGCCATCGCGATTTTTCACCTTAACTTCGTCACCCGCTGAGGCGCCGGCGGACAAGGCTTTGTTCGCGATCAAGGGCGGCTGCAATCTGCGGTTCTTCTGTAAGAGCATCCGCTTTTCGGCGGACATCGCCTTCGATGTCCGCACAATGGCCAACGAGACGTTGGAAAACAAAGTGGACACCATTCTGGCCCCTCCGGCTTTCAGGCAGTCCCTTCGGGTGAAGCAGATCGAGGTGCAGCAGTAAGTGGTCGAGGCTCCGAGGTTGCCGCCCCGTCACCCGCCTACGTCTCCCTGCAGTCCGCTCTCTTTCGTCACGGCCTGATCGAGCAGGTGCCGGAGATGATCTACGCAGTTAACCTGGGCCGGGCCCGGCGCGTCCGGACACCTGCCGGTACGGTGTCCCTGCGCCGGATGCCGCCCCAGCTCTTCGGCGGATTCGAGACCGCCGACGACGGCACCAAAGTTGCGACGCCCGAGAAAGCATTTCCCGATCTCCTCTATCTCAGTCCGACGCGCTCCCGCCTCTTCGTCCACCTGCCGGAAATTGAATTCCCAAGTTCCTTCCGTTCGCCAGAAGTCGCCCTCTGGACCAGGAAGATCGCCGGCAAGAGTCGCCGGGCGTTCGTTGAACAGAAGATGGCCGCGCTACGAATTAGAGACTAGAAAACCGTGTTTGTCGGCTATGGCACCTCATAGACTTCGATGAGACCCACCCCACCCGTGGCGCCGTTGGCGTTAAGATTTGCGGTGTAAGCGCCGGGCGGAAGCGTCACAATCAGAGCCGCGTCTTTGCTCGCCGTATCCGTGAGCGCGAACGCGCCCACCTGCTTGAACACGGTCGTGAGGACAGCGTCGCCGGACCGGTCGTCGTTGGCGGCGAGCACGGTATCCTGGTTGTTGATCGTCGTGTGTACGTCAAGAGTGGGGTCGGGAAGCACCCCCGGCACGCCATACGCCGTCAAACCGGGGCCGATCCCGCGAATCAAAACCGTCTCGCACGTCGATCCGCCGATGACGAAACCCGCGATCAAGCTGCCCGCCCCCGTTGAATCGACCTGGCACCGGGCGGAGACGTTCACGAGCCTCGGCGTCGAGGCGGTGAAAGGG
>JBOHXF010000276.1:0-2461 GCA_050737455.1 Opitutaceae bacterium
ATCCAGGGGACCCAGGGCACGAACCCGGCACTGATGGCGTTGAACCCTTCCGCCGCGCCGAGCACGGTGATGGCCGGAGTGATGATCCCATCGCCGTAAAGCAGGGCGGCGCCGATCAGAATCACGACCACGGTGACGCCCAAGCCGGTTTTCCCGCCGGAAGGCTGATCGGTCTTGTCCTTTCCATGGAGCAAGGCGAGCAGCGCGAAAATTCCCCCCTCGCCTTCGTTGTCGGCCCTCATCACGAAGCCGAGGTACTTGATGCTGACCACAAGGATCAGCGCCCAGAAAATGAGTGAGAGGACTCCTAGCACATTTGCCTGGGCGTCCCCGGCGGGCAGATGGGAGACGCACTCGTGCATCGTGTAGAGCGGACTCGTTCCGATGTCCCCGAACACCACGCCGAGGGATCCGAGGCAAAGGGCGGCTTTCGCCGCGGCGGTCAGGCTCGAGGGTTCCGGCTGGCTCATGGGCACGGTTATCAGAACGGGTGGCGGGCGCGGAGGAAACGCAAATTCACGGATGGCGGCCGAAAGCGCGCCAGTGGACGGCATGCGGATCGCCGGACGGAACCCAAAGAAGCGCGGCGGGCTTTTGCGAATGAGGTGAGTTTCCTAACATAATATAAGCGAGGTTGTTGCATGAAACACAACGGGCTTTGCAGCGCACTTCACGGGTTTGAAAGGGCGGCCCGCGCCGCAGGCGAACCGAAGTTCCGGCCCGCGCTCCGAACGAGGAAACGCTCGGCTGCGCCCTTGCGCCGGCGGCGCCGCAGGCGTTCATTCAAGAAGAAGGCGTGCGATGTTCGACCCGACGGAACGCGACCCCCCCCGGCGCGTACTAGTAGGAGGAACGGAGGCGCACCCATGAGTTCAGAATCCGTACATGGTCTCGGTCGAAGGCGGTTCGAATTCAGTTTCCCCGAGTGGGATCTGCGGGTTTTGGTCGAGGAGTGCGAAGGCGAAGTCGTGGTTCGGGCCACGCGGGATCGCTTTTCCCGCCAACGGAAGGAATTCTTCATCCGCGAACTGGCCCAGGAAGGCTTCATTCCGGACGGCTACTGCTGGACCACCTTGGCCGAGCCGGGATCTTTTCGGGGCGTTCGCTGGATTATCGACAGCTCCTGGCTGCGCGTGCCCGTCAAGGTCACGGTGCGTGCCCGGCGGTTCATGATCCGCTTGCTGGCCTCGGCGACGGTGGGCTGGCTCGGCGCGCTCGCTTCCGTGATCGTGCACACGCGGCGGCGGTAACCCGCGGCGGCCGGCCCTTCGATCGGACTCCGATGATCTTCGTGAACGCTCCTGATTAGCGGAGTCGGCCCAACGCGAGGAAAAGCAGCCAGAACGCCAAGCCGAGCCCGGCCGCGATCACGATGCCGACCCGCACCGCCGAAGGGACGCTGTGCCAGGGCTGCGGCGAGCGCAGCCGATCGCATCGGCCGGTCACCAGCACGCCGTCAAGATTCGAGAGATCGCGCCTCATTTCAGCCGCGCTCCGGTAGCGCTGGCGCGGATCGCGCTCAAGCGCGTGCAGGATGATTTCCTCCAAGGCGGGATGGATCTCGGGCTTGAGCCGCCGCGGAGCCGGCGGGTCGCCGGTCACCCGCGCGTTCATCACCACGTACGGGCTCTCGCCCTCGAACGGCGTGGCCCCGGTGACCATCTCGTAAAGCACCGCACCCAGGCTATAGAGATCGCTCTGGGGGTCGCCCCGCTTGCCCTTCACCTGCTCGGGAGAAATATAGTCGGGCGTTCCCATGGCCGGCGTGAGCCCGACGAACGTCAGCCGCCGCGTGGCCCCGGTTCGCGCGATCCCGAAATCGAACAGCCGAAGGCTCCCGTCCCCGCAGAGCATGATGTTCTGCGGCTTCAAATCGCGGTGCACGATATGCCGCTCGTGCAGGTACTCGAGCGCGTCGCAGATCTTGATCGCAAAGGCGATCGCTTCACCCTCGGACACGCGTTTGCGCCTGGCCAGGAGGTCCGCGAGGGTCTTCCCCTCCAGGAATTCCATCACCAAGTACGGACGGCTTTTCTCATCCACCGGCACGACCTTGAGAATGCCCGGGTGATCGAGCTTCGCCCCGATTTCCTCCTCGCGTCGGAATCGCTCGCCCGCCTGCGTGTCGCCCTCCCAGGACGAAAGGGGCACCTTGATCGCGACCGGACGGCTCGTTTTCCGATCCATGGCCCGGAAAATCGACGCCATATTGCTGCGCGCGACCAGGTCGGTGATCTCGAAGCGGTTGTCCAGAACGACGCCGGGAGCGAGCTCGGTGCCGGTCGCGGCGGCCAGCGTTCCGGAATCGGCTTGCGGCTGGCCGGGTCGCCGGGCCCGGTCCGTCCGGCCCCCGAGCGTGGCGGAGCGCATGGCGGGCTCGAGTTGGCTTTCCCAATCGCGGATTTCGATGAGCTGAAGCGAAATATTGTCGTCGCCGCCCCGCTTCTCGGCAAGCGCGACC
>JBOHXF010000277.1:0-15733 GCA_050737455.1 Opitutaceae bacterium
ATTACCAGCAGTCCTCCCACCCCGCCGGCGCCCTGAAGCGAGCCGGAGGTGTCAAGGCCCCAGGCAAAGCGCCGGCCCAGATCGCCAGAGCCGTCGAGTTCGGCGATAAGGTTCCAGCCGTCGTACAGGTAGCGGACGGTGGGCTGGCCGGTGGCGCTTTTTTGGATCCGACGTCCAAGGTAGTCGTATTCGTAATTCCAGGTCACCCCGCCGGCGGTGATCGTTATCGGACGATTTTCGGCGTCATAGGTGTACGTGTGGACTCCGTCGTTGAGCACATTGCCATTATTGTCGTAACTCAAAGTGCTGGAGCTGGACCAAGGAGTCGCGCTGTATTCGTTCTGGGCATTCGGTGTGTACGATCCGTTTCCGTCGGATGAGCGATTGCCTATGGGATCGTAACTATAACTGCAAGTCGTGCCGCTAAGCAGAGCTCCTTTTGTCCAGTTGGCATTGAGCTGATCCTTGGAGCCGCTGGTCACCTCGGAGAGATCGTCGTAGCCAAAGTTGGTTTGGACACCAGCCTGCGTGGAGCGTCCGAGAACGGTCATATAGCCGCTGCCCTGAATTTGTTCGCAGTCGATGCGTTCGAAGGGATCGTAACCGGATTCGCCTATATTGGTCTGCAGCAAGGCGCCGCTCACGGACCCAAAGCCCTGTGATTGGGCGCCGAGCCGGTTGCTGTCGCTTAGGTAGGTATTGCTGCGCCAGTAGTTGCCGGTGCCCACTGTGAAGGTGCCCTGGGCGGTGATGGAGCCCCCCTGGGTAACGGTGCCAATCAGGTTTGAATTCGGCGTATAGAGATAGGTAAACGGCAGGTTGGTGCTTTGGTTCTTGTAGGTGACGGTATTAAGCCGCTGCACGGTGTCATAACCGTAGTCCACCTCATAAAGCGTACCGTCGCCCAACATCACAGAGGACAGCGCGCCGTTGACCTTGCTATCTGTGTCATATTGATAGTTGTAGTTGATGACCTGCCCCCCGAAGAAGCTCGGCAAGGTCTCGCTGGCCAGCCGGGCGCATCCGTCGAGGTCACTCCCTCCGGTGTCGTAATAGCCGAAAGTCCGTGTCCCGCTGGCGTCGGTCACCATTTGTATGCGGCCGGTCCGGTCATAGACCCAACCGAGATTGGGGCTGCCATCGGAATAGCTCACGGAGTTCAGCAGGTTCAGCGGATTATAGCCATACTTTGTAACCTTACCATTTCCATCGGTACGTTGGCTAATCTGGCCGAAGTCGTTGTACTCGTAGCTCGTGGAGTTACCGGCCGGATCCTTCTTCGAGGTAAGGAGTCCGGTGGAGGCCTGGTAGGTCCAAGTCGTTTCGTCGCCGCTAACGGAGGTGAAACTAGCCGGCAGCGTGTTGCCCGTGAAGGTACCGGAGCGGTAAGTATACTGGTCGGTCCGCTGATTGAGGTTGTTGTACTTGTAATATGCCGGATTGATGGTATCGCCCCACTGGTACTGCAGGTTGCCGGCGGCGTCGTACTGGAAGTACGCGGCTTTGCCATCGCTTTGCTCGGAATCGCCCACCCCGTAGGTGGTCTGGCTGTTTACGCGGCCGGCCGCGTCATAGCCCAGATCGGTCTCGGTCCCATCGGGGAGGAGGCGCTTCGAAACGAGCGTGGAACCAGCCTGATATTGTAAACTGGTTTTGCCGATCCGAGGATCCGTGGTGGCCTTCAGCCGGTCCAGCGCATCATAGCTCATCCCGGTCATCTGACCCTGCGCGTTGGTGGAATTGATCGGCAATCCGTCAAGTGAAACCTGAACAACCCTCTGACTGCTGCCGGTCACCGAACTTGTCGCGGTGACCACGGCGTTCGCCATATCGACGGTTGTCGTGGTTTCGGTCACGTTGCCGTCGAAATCGTAACTGAGCGTATGGGCCGCGAGTGCATCGGTCAGCCCGCTGAGCTGAGTGTAGCGTTGCATCGCGGTGTGCGGGTTGCCGGCGGTGCCGGCCTCAGCATACGGATAGACGATCTGCTCCTGATAGTGATACCAGTGGGTCGTGTCGGTTGACAGGGGTTTATAGCAGTCGTCATAGTTGGTTACTTTGTAATCAGAATCATTGTCGCAAGATTTGCTCCCATTCGTGTCTATCCAGTCCCACGTCAGACGGCCATAGTCGTCATAGGTGTAATAATGGTCCGGCGTAAGCACCGTCCCGCCGGCCGTCGTGCTTATGTAGGAGAGCTGGCCGAGACTGTTGTAATTGTTCGTGACGACCCGAATGTCGCCGGAATAGGTCGCGGTCGACGCCGAGCTGGTGCGGCCAAGCCAGTCGGCGGTGGTCGTCGAGGTCTGCCCGGTACTTAAGGTTTCCACGGTGTCGAGAAAGCCCCCCGCGTCGTAGGTATAGGTATAGTTTACGCCCGGCACGGCGGTGCCACCGGTCGACTTCGGACGGCCGTCAACAAAGAGGGTGTCGATTTCCGTCCCGTTATCGGGGAACGTGGTCGTCGTGACGTTGTCGGCGTCGGTGTAGTTCGAGTTGGTGCTGCTATAGGTGTAGCTAGTCGTAAAGGATCCGGGCGTTGTCTTGGACTTGACCCGGTCCGCGGTGTCGTAGGTGAAACTCGTGACGAGAGCTTCTCCCGCTCCGCCGGAGGTCACACTCTCTTGGACCTCTCGGCCGATCATGTCATAGGTGTAGGTCGTCGTTAGCGCGCCGATGCTTTCGCCGGAGGTGGGATCGGTGGCCCCGGCCCGAATCGCGGTCAAGACCCGACCGTAATCGTCGTAACCATAGCTTGTCGTCACGCCCTGCTCGTCGATCTCCGATGTTTTGCGGAAACCGGTGTAGATCGCGCTATAAAGTGTGCGCCCACCGTCATTCGTGGTGGATGTCAGGTTCCCCAGCCCGTCATAAACGTTGGTGACGGAGTTCAGCAGCGAGAACGAACCGTCGGAATTATAGACATAGTTAGCCTGCCAGATCACCTGGCCGGCAAGGTTGACTATCTTTTCTGTGACTGTCGAACGCGACGGATCCATTTCAAGAGGATTTACGGACACGCCGCGATATGAGGCCACCCCGGTGCCCGCCTTGCCCGACAGCTCGGCGGTGAGCATGTTGGATCCGTTCGTGGCCGCGGTCCAGTCTGTGCCGTCCCAATTACCGCGCTGATAAGCATAGGAAGTCTTCGAACCATCGGGGTTTTGGACCGAGATGGTTTTTCCCTGCAAATCGAGATCGGGCAGGAGCCGGCTGTAGCTAACGGTGGTGGTCGTCAGCCCATCGCTTTTGCTATTATAATCGGCCGCGTTGTCGTAGGCTGTCGCGACCGTGGTAATCGTGGGAATGGACGGCTGCTCGCCGAATGTGCCTGCCGCATAGGTGTACGTGATCGCGTGCAGCACCGTCGACCCCTTCGTCGTCACCGCGGTGGAGACGGCCACGCGGCCATCCACTGGGTCTCCCGAATAGCTATAGGTGACCACCGGATTGGTCGTGGCAACCACTGTGGCGGGCGGCACGGAACAGGCCGGCGTATCCCCGAACGTCTGGAAGACAAAAGCGATCTCGCCAACGGCAATCTCCGGGACACCGGCCGTGTTGATCGTTGGCTGGTCGAGCTGCCAATCGCTGTAGTAGTCGGTGTACGTATCGCCACCCAAGGCATCCATCGTCACCATCGCGGGAATCGTCGGAAACAACCCATTGTAGGGAGCCAGAGGAAGGTTCATCTGAGAATCTCCAAGCGTAAGGTCGGCACCCGTTCCGCGCGATTCACCGATTTCAAACTGCAGGGCAAAATCGGCATTGTCACTTTTCGGATATGGATGTCCGTAGGTTCGCTGTTCGGTCGATAAGACCATCCCGCTATTGTCCGCGCTAGCGTACCTAGTAATCGCGACAGCAATGGGATTGTATATCTCCTGAAACGCAGGATACTGAGGCATGGTTCCATTGATGAGCTCGGTGTGCTTCATCGTGTACACGGTCTCCGTTAGTCCCCCTCGGGGAGCGCCCGGAGTTCGCCATCCCCAGCTCAGCACCGTGCCGGTCGCGGTATAATCATATTCATCTGGCGAGCCATCAACGCCAAGTATTGGATCGCCTTCTGGATAAGTATTTTGCGAAGTTGCCTGCTGCTCGTACATGAGCGAGATTCCGCCGGCGGTTCGAGTGATGGTGTAGCCGCCGGAGTTCAAGGCGATGTCGTACGTGGCTATGGGGCTTGCATCTGACAAATCGTTGAAATCCGACCCGTTCGGATAGGTTCCCTGCTCGACCGCCGCGTAATATTGCACGAGCCAATGGTACCTGGTCAGCGAAACATCCACATAGCCGGACGGCGCCTCGCCTTGAAAGTGCGTGGCCGTTTCATGGGACCAGATCATCGCCGGACCCTGGATGATGGAGATGATGCCTCCACTGACGTTATGCAACAAAAACTTCTCGTTGTTTACAGTCGCGCCGCTGTAATATATTGTCGACGGCGCCGAGAATACGATCCGACCCGGTGTCTGCCCGGAACTGCTGCTGCCAAGGCCAAATTCTGCAACCCGGTTTACCTCAAGCTTCGAGGCGTCCATCGTCGCAAAGGGGAGCACCCCGCCGGGGAGCATCTCCGCCGTAAAACTGTCCCCGATTATCTGAGATTTCAGGATCGTATCAGTATAGGTGGGTGGATTTGTTCCCGACGCTAAGGTCATTTGGGCCTGCTGATAGGGCACGGAGGCCGGATCCAACTGAACTCTCACCACATAATCGGTCACTCCGCTCGCGGTCACGGTGAAGGTGTATGGAGTTCCTACGTCAGCCAGGATGTCCCATTCAGTGGACGGATCCAGCGACCACGTGCTGGAGTTCCCAGTGAAATTAAACTTCTCGGAGCCGCCGGTAGAGCCGATTACACCCGCCACCGTCAACGTCACGGAGCCCGTACCCTTCGCCAAGACCGACACCACCATATCGGTTTGCAGCGAAAGCCAGGGCGGTGCGCCGCTGGGTCCGCCATTCAGGAGCGCTCCCCATGAATTATACTCGTCGGCATAGGTGGTAGTAACCCCGGGACTGATGGTCTCGTTCGCAAAACCCGCAGGAATCTGATCGGAGCCGTATACTTCATCCTCCCACCAGTCCGGGATGCCGTCTCCGTTCGAGTCAAGGTCCACCGTCTCCGTGGAGGTCGCCGTATTGGACTGCGCGTAGCGGCCGCCAGCCGGTGAATACACGTTCACGGTATAGGGCCCGGCAGCCGGGAAGGTGATCGTCTGCGTGGCACCGTTCCCGAATATTCCGGTCGGGCCCGATGGACTCACGGACCACACGTAGCCGTTGGTTCCGCCGGCGGCGGTAAATGTCACCGAATCATTGCCATGCGGCGATGAAGAAGTCGGCGTGATGGTCACCGTTGGCGGTGCCACCGGCCCAACCGAGATATTCACCGTGGCGACGTTCGATTGACCGTAATTGTTTCCGGCTGGCGAATACACGCTTACCGTATACGGGCTTCCCGAGGAACTGGGGAAAGTGATGCTCTGAGTGGACCCGGTCCCGGAAATCCCCTGGGGCCCAGCGGGACTCACCGACCAGACGTAACCGTTTTGTCCGCCACTCGCCGTAAAGGTCACAGGAGAACTGCCCGGCAAAATCGAAGTGCTGGAAGCCGTCAGCGAGACCGCCGGAGGGGGGGCCTGATTGATCACCCAGTTCAAACTCTGGGATCCGGTGAAATTCCCATTTGCGGTAACGACGAAGGAATAATTGCCGGCATTGATGGCACTGGCGGTTCCGCTAGTGACAGCAAACGTTGCTCCAGAAGGTGTTGGAGAAACAGTCGGCGATTGCGGCGCCCCGGTATACGTGAACGTCGATTGGGACAGCGCAAAGGTTGTGATCGTGCTGATGTTCAACGTCAGCGTGGCATATGTGGTTCCGTAAGCGTTGGTCGCTCCGATAGTCACGCCGTCGGAGCAGTTGAACGTCGCAGTTCCAGAGATGATTCCCGTTGACGGATCGCATGACAGTCCGCCGGGCAGGCCACTGGCCGAAAAGCTGCTCACGCCATTGCTCGCCTCGATAGTGTAAGAAAACGGATTGCCGACCGTTCCGTTTGCTGTTAGAGAACTCGTAATCACAGGCAGCGGTCCGATAACGGTGATGGTGTTGTTATAGATTGCCGCCGTATTGCCATATGAATCTGTGGCAATGAACCAAATGTTATGGGAGCCCGCGGAGAGCCCCTGCGACCACGATCCGGGCAGATTCAGCGTCCAGTTGGAGCCGCTCAGGCTTGCCTCTCCGATCTCGGTCCCCGCATCGATGTATCCAACGACCGCGGAGATTGTTCCTCCCGAGATTCCCGGCGACGCCGTACCAAAAAACTGGCCGGTATCACCTTGCTCCATCTTGTTTGGCCAGTTCTGAACCGTGTCAGAAAATCCGCCGTAGGTTATCGTCGGGCTACCCGCCGAAACGTTGACCGTGAAGTTCTGAACAGACCCGAAGTATCCGACGCCATTATTCAACGCCTGCATCGTGTAGGTGTGGTTTCCAGGCGTTGACGGCAGCGTAAAGCTGATCCACGGAGAGGCGTTGCCGTTTGCACTGACTCCGCTGATCGACGCATAGCAGACCGCGGTGCCGTGTTCGTCCCAACACACAATGTAGTAGTTGCTATCCCATGTGGTCTGGCCGGAGTTGTTGACCTGCACTTGAAACCCGATGCTTTGGCCGGCGGTCCCCTGCAAGGTGCCCGGCGAGGAATTCCAGGTGATTCCGTCCACCGGAGCATAGACCCAGAGGTCCCAAGGGCCCGAGTAATTAGAAGTAAGATAGTTGCTGTCCCCGTTCTTGGCCACGTAGAAGGTGTAGTGGCCGCCATAGCTCGGGCCCCAACTCGGAGTCCAAACACCCGATGAAAGCTGCGTGCCCGACGGCTGGCCGACGCCGGGGCTCCAGTTTGTCTGTCCGGCGATGCAGAACTGCCAGCCTCCCGTCCCTGAACCTCCGTAATATTGAGGGGTGAAGCTGCTGCCGCTGTAAAGGCTCCAATCGAACATCGTCCACGCCTCCGAACTTACGGACGCCTGCGGAGCCGAATTAACCGTCAGCTCGTAGCCAATGCCAGGATTCGCCGCCGCAAATGTGTTGTTGTAGTCGGCGGCTGGATAGAACCAGTATGTTCCTGTGCCAGGGGGTGTCCAACTTGGGACCCAATCGGCCCCTGGCGAACTTCCCGGACTCGGTCCGAGATTCGTTCCCGTGTACAAGGATGCTCCTCCGTCATAATTCGTCTTCCCGGCCACGCACCATTGGAAATTGCCCGACCCGCCCCCGACGTTGCTGATGGTCGGTGTAAAACTGCCTCCATAGGTGATGGTGGCGGCTTGTGATGCCACCTGCTGCGACTGCGTGCCTTGCGCAAGCGCACGTCGGTGGCAAAGAATCGCCCCAACAGCCAAGGCGAGGAAAAGAAATCGTTGCTTGCTCATGGCTACTTGATCGCGGCGGACATGAGGTTCGGGATGTCCTCGGGTCGACCATAGCCGACGAGGACTCCTCGGGGGTCGAGCGCGTACACGTACGGCAATTGTTGTAGTCCGATTCCCGTCTCCTCGGCCGTCCACAGCCCTGAAGCCTGAAAGCAAAATTGGCCAGGAAGAGGTGCTGCCGCCTCGCCGGCCGCAATGGCCGTGGCGCTCATATCCGCCATCAGGCAGACGTAGACGATGCGGGTATTCTTCGGGACGGAGAGCAGGTACGGTGAAAGCTGAGAAAGCTGGGCGGTCCCCGGGTGGTTGGACCAGAAATAAAGGAGCGTCGGCCTAGCGTTCGTCGCCAATAGGTCCAAAGGCCTCCCCCCGTATTCGATGAGAACCACGTTCAGTGGCTTGCCGATGAGGTTGTTTCGATCGATGATTTGCTGCGCGGTGGTTTTAGCCCAGTCCGGGGCATTTAGCGTCAACACCTCCTTGGCGACGGTGACAGAGGTACCAACATCCGCGGTATCCATTACTTGCCGATAAAAGTGATAGACAGGCGGCTGGTCTCCGAATTCGGCATGGAGAGCATCCGCCAATCCCCGGTACGCGGCGCCATCGTCAATCAGGCGCTCGCCCGGCTTGAGCGCGACACCCACCGAGTCGAAAGCAAGCGCTACGTCGAATCGGTCAGCCACTGGAACCGAGGCATCCTGACGGTACGCGCTAGCCACGGTTTGCGCCGGTCCCTCGTAAGGGCGCCCGCCTATCGCGTACTCCTGAATCTCGGCCATCACCTCGATCTTTCGGGCGGCGCTCGCACGCGAATCGGACGGATAGTTCGTCGCAAAGGCCGCCGCGGCCAAGCGGATCTTCTCGTACCCGGCCACCTGCTGGCCAATGAGGCCCTGCATCGATGTCGGCCGGGAGGGCGGCTGTGCCGGCGTGAGACCGGCCGTCAGGGCCGTCCAGCCGGAATCGGCGCCGGCGCTCGGGAGGGGTTGTGAAGCGCCAAGCGACGAATTCGCCGTCTGCGCGCAAAGCGGCAAAGCCGACGACACCAAGACCGCGATTACCGCGGCATACTTTGAAGTCACCATGAAATTGAGGCTGTCGGAGTAAGAAACCAGAACGGCGAATCGCGAGGTCCCGTCAGGGTTGTGCCGGAAGCGGCGATTTTCGATATTTTGCCGCCGTCCCGCCTGTGAGATGAAATCGCTGAATTGTCGGGATTGACAGAAAGCTAATTAAACAGAACGCGAGCGCATCTGATCGTCAGCAAACGCGGTGTCAAATACGAAAAATATTATTTAGCATTTTTATTACGCTGTCGTCCAAAAATAAACCCTTGGGAAGCATTCCTCTAATCGAAAAAATGATGTGCGTCCGCATAAGTGATTGATGTGCGCGGCCACTTTCGCAACCCATCGGCGGTTCCCAGTCTTGCGTTTGCCCGCGTTTGACCAACTCATGGGAGCCATCACCTATGAATGAAGCCATGCGTTGGAGTGAAGGCTCATGAGCGGCCGGCGGCACTCCGGAGCCCATAAGCCCCGGCCGAGCCGGGTTGAGGAGCGCGCGGGCGTCATCCAATTCCGCGCGGGGGGCTCGGCGTTCGTCGTGCCGGACCGCACGGTGACGGCGGGCCCGCCGCAGCCGGCGACGCAGGTCGCCTCCGAGGATGCGGGGGTGGCGCTCCCGGGCGACCGTGTGCTCGTGAGGCTTTTCCCCGGGCTGGAAGGGCGCCGGCCGGGCGAAACCGTCGGACGCGTCGTACGCGTCCTGGAGCGCGGCCGCGACGAAATCGTCGGGGAGCTCCGCCGCTCCGGCCGGTCGTTCGTGGTGGCTGCCGACAATCCGGGCTTCATTCCGGAGATCGTCGTTCCCGATCCGGCGAAGTCGCCGGCGAGGCCGGCGCCACAGCCGGGCGACAAGGTGGTTGTCCGCCTCGGCGAATGGAAGCAGCGGCATCAGCCGCTGCCCGGCGTGGTCGTCTCGCGCCTGGGGCGAAGCCACGAACCGCGGGCCGAACTATTGGGAATTTTCCACAAGTACGGACTGGAGCCCCAGTTTCCGCCGGCGGTGGAGCGGGAGGCGGCGCCGCTGCCCGACCGGGTGCAGCCCCACGAGACGGCCGGCCGGCGCGACTACCGGACGATCCCGACCTTCACCATCGATCCCGACGACGCGAAGGATTTCGACGACGCGCTTTCGATCGAGCCGCTCGAAGGCGGGGCAACCCGGATCGGCATCCACATCGCGGACGTGTCGACCTACGTGCGGTCCGGCACGGCGCTCGACCAGGAGGCGCGCCGGCGGGGCAATTCGACGTATCTTGTCGGGACCGTGATTCCGATGCTGCCGGAACGGCTTTCGAACGGCCTGTGCTCCCTCGTCGAGGCGCAGGACCGCCTCTGCAAGGCGGTCTTCCTCACGTTCGGCAAGCACGGCCGGCTCGTGGAAACAGCGTTCGCGAACACAGTGATCCGGAGCCGAAAGCGGCTCACCTACCGGCAGGCGTACGCGCTGCTTTTCGAGAACGACCTGGGCAGGATCCGTGCCCTGCCCCTGCCTCCCAAGCACCAGACCGGCTCGACCGGGCGGGCGCTGCGCGAACTCAGCGACGGCGAACTCGTCGACCTGCAGTCGTGGGTCCGGGCTCTGTGGCGGATCGCCTCGCGGCTGCGCAAGGACAGGATGGCCCAGGGGAGCCTCGACCTGGACATGCCGGAGACGAAGATCTTCGTGGACGAGCAGGGGTACGCCGACCGGCTGGAGCGGATCGAGCAGGACGAGAGCCACCAGCTCATCGAAGAGTTTATGCTTGCGGCCAACGAGGCCGTGGCTCGGCTCACCCGAGTCCAGCGGCTGCCTTCGCTGTACCGCGTCCACGATGAGCCCGACGAGGAGCGGCTGGAGGAGTACCGCAAGCTGCTGTCGACCTTCGGGATCGAGGCCGGGGACCTGACCCGTCGGGACAATGTGCGCCGGCTCTTGGAGACCCTCCGGACCCATCCGCAGGGTTACACGCTGCGCACCCAGTTTCTGCGAAGCCTGCGAAAGGCGTGCTACCGGGCGAGCGCCGACGGCCACTATGGGCTGAACAAGCGGGACTACACCCATTTCACTTCGCCCATCCGGCGATACTCCGATCTCCTCGTGCACCGCGTCCTCGAAACACACCTCATCAAGCAGGGCCGGGGCGCCGCCCAGGGCCGCCCGGGCCACGACGTGCGCGGGATGGAAAGCGCGGCCGAGCATCTCAGCCTGACGGAGATCAATTCGGCGGAGGCCGAGCGCGAGAGCGTCAAGATCAAGCTCCTGGAGTTCTTCGAGCGGGAGCTGCGCAAGAAGCGCCGGACGCCGCTCGCCGCCGTGATCACCGACGTGCGCCGCCACGGCTTCTTCATCGAGCTGGCCGAATCCATGACCTTCGGCTTCGTCAGCGCCGATTTTCTCGAGGGGGACCACTACGAGCTGAATCCGGCCGGAACGGCCCTCGTGGGGCGGCGCAAGCGCCGCCGCTTCGAAGTCAACGGCCGGCTTGACGTGGTGGTCGAACGGGTTGACCGGTATCGCCGGACGATCGATTTTCGACCCGCGCAATCTTCATGAGTGCACCCATGAGCCACTACGACTTTCCGAAAACCTTCAGCGCGCTGTACGACAAGGCTGAGGACCTCTATGCCAAAGGCCGGCGGGGAGCGGACACGTTTTTCACCGCCGACGAAATGGCTTGGCTGGCCGCGAACGGCCTCACCGCGCAGTACCTGTACGACTACGCCGAGGACCAGTCCACGGCCGGGGAGCCGGGCTACGATCATGCGCTCGGGATCGAGCTCGTCCGGCGGGATTATTTTCTCAATGTGCAGCGGGGCCGGCGCTCCGAGACGACGCTCGACGAGGGGAGGCTGCCGGCCAAGACCGATAAGGTCCGCGGGATCGAGTGGCTGCCGCGGATCATCCCGAAGGCGAAGGCCAAGCTGCGGGGGGAGCTCCCGGCGAGCCTGATGTTCTGCTGCGGCGGGGATCGGCGCTTTTTCAAGGCCCACGACATCCTGCCCGCGGAATTCCTGAGCCTCGTGTGGCGCTTCGAAAACGACGACGCGAAGATCGCCGACTGGGTCGTACAGCGCAGCAAGGCCCCGCGCTGACCCGCGTTGGCCATTGACGACGGCGGCCGTTCGGTCAGTTTAAAAGGCGCCGCGTCCCACACCTCGCGGTTCAGCCGCCTTTCCCAGTCCCATGAGCGCGTACACGCTGAACATCAACGGCCGATCCCTCAGCGTCGAGGCCGAACCGGATACGCCGCTGCTTTGGGTGCTCCGCGATGGCCTCGATCTGGTCGGAACAAAATTCGGATGCGGCATCGGCCAATGCGGCGCCTGCACGGTGCACCTGGACGGTCAGCCCACCCGCGCCTGCCTGACGCCGGTCTCGGCGATCGGCAGCCTGCCGATCACGACGATCGAGGGCCTTTCACCCGACGGGACGCACCCCCTTCAGCGGGCGTGGTGCGAACTGGACGTTCCACAATGCGGGTACTGCCAGGCCGGCCAGCTCATGAGCGCGGCGGCCCTGCTGAAGGGCAATGCCCATCCCTCGGACCAGGACATCGATGAGGCGATGGCCGGCAACCTATGCCGGTGCGGGGCGTACACCCGGATCCGCGCGGCGATCCATCGGGCAGCCGGGCTGACGGCGAAGGGGCCGGAAGGCGAGCGATGAACGCCCTCGAAAACCCCATGGACCGCCGCAGTTTCCTGCGGTGGACCGGGCTCGTCGGCGGCGGGCTCTTTCTCGCATATTATTTCCTGCCCTCGGGCGAGGCGCAGATCGCGGCGCCGGCCAGCACGGAGAACAGCTTTTCGCCGAACGCCTTCATTCGGATCGCGC
This sequence comes from Opitutaceae bacterium, assembly GCA_050737455.1. Classification (GTDB taxonomy): domain Bacteria; phylum Verrucomicrobiota; class Verrucomicrobiia; order Opitutales; family Opitutaceae; genus Palsa-1447. Next base: position 12,333 of record JBOHXF010000277.1, read on the forward strand.
CGGACGGCACGGTCACCATCTACGCCGCCCGGCCCGAGATCGGACAGGGGATAAAGACTTCGCTGCCCATGGTCGTCGCGGAAGAGCTGGGCGCGGACTGGCACAACGTGAAGGTCATCTCCGCGCCATTCGATCCGAAGGTGTTCGGCCATCAAGGCGCCGGCGGCAGCACCTCGACCCCCGGATCGTACGAGCCCATGCGCGAGATGGGGGCGGCCGCGCGGATGATGCTCGTGGCCGCCGCCGCCCAGGCCTGGGACGTCCCCCCGAGCGAATGTTCGGTCGACGACGGTTACGTGCGCCAAAAGGCGACCGGCCGGTCGCTTTCCTTCGGCCAACTGGTCGCGGCCGCCTCGAAGCTTGCACCGCCCAGTCTGGCGGAGGTGCGGCGCAATCTGAAGGATCCGAGCCGGTTCAACCTCCTCGGCTCCCGGATCGGCGGCGTGGACAACCCGCTGATCGTCACGGGCAAGCCCCTTTTCGGAATCGACCAGAAAGTGACCGGCATGCGGTACGCGATGTACGTAAAATGCCCGGTCTGGGGCGGGAAGCCGCTCGGCGCCAATCTTGACGAGATCAAGCGGCTGCCGGGCGTGCGGGAGGCGTTCATCGCGGACGATTGGGTGTCCCGGGGCAAGGGGCGCGACCCGCTGGGCCTCGTGCCCGGCATCGCCATCGTCGGCGACTCCACCTGGGCGGTCTTCAGCGCGGCCCGCCGGCTCAAGGTGGACTGGGACGAGGGCCCGCACGCGAACGACAGCTGGGAGGAATTCAGGAAGGAGGCGGACCGGATCGCCCAGACGGCCCAAGCGAACGGCCCGGCCGAGGGAACGGGAGTGACGCGGATCGGAGAGCTGGACGGAGCGTTCCGCGGCGCCGCTCGGACCACCGAAGCTTCCTATTCGTACATGTTCGTCGCGCACGCGGATCTGGAGCCGCAAAATACGACCGCCAGCGTCCAAGGCGACCGGGCGGAGATATGGTCGCCCACCCAGAATCCCGAGGCCATCCGGGAGTTCGTGGCCAAGGTCGCGCAGATTCCGCCGGACAACGTGACCGTGCACGTGACCCGCAGCGGCGGAGGGTTCGGCCGGCGACTCGATCCCGACCCGGCCGGCGAGGCGGCGATGATCTCCAAGCGGATCGGCTCCCCGGTGAAGCTCATGTGGGACCGGACGGCCGATCTCCAGCACGATCATTTCCGGCCCGGAGGCTTTCATTACCTGAAGGGGGCGCTCGACGCTTCCGGAAAGCTGGTCGCCTGGCGGAGCCATCAGGTGCATTTCGGCCGCGGGTTCGCGCTGAACGAGGATTCCTACCCCCATCATTTTGTGCCAAACGTCCTTTTGCTCACGAGCGAACTGGACAATGGCATCCCTCAGGGTCCGTGGCGGGCGCCGCAGAGCAATACCTACGCATTCGTCGTCTGCGGCTTCCTGGACGAGCTCGCCCACGCGGCCGGCCGCGATCCGGTGGAGTTCAATCTCGCCCTGCTCGGCACGCGCAAGATCGTCCCCAGCGCGAAGCCGTGGCCGCCCCCGTACAACGCGGAGCGGATGCGCGGGGCGATCCGCGACGTCGCCGAGAAATCCGGCTGGGGCCGGCGCGCGTTTCCGCGCGGCCGGGGCGCGGGACTCGCGTACTATTACAGCCACCAGGGCTATTTCGCGGAGGTCGCCGAGGTGACCGTGTCGCCCGCGGGGGACCTCAAGGTCGACCGGGTGTTCGTCTCGGTCGACATCGGCTCGCAGATCGTGAACCTCAGCGGGGCCGAGAACCAGGTCCAGGGCGCGATCATCGATGGACTGAGCGCCGCATGGAGGCAGGAGGTCGATATCCGAAACGGGCGCGCGGTGCCGGCGAATTTCGACGGGTACGCGTTGCTGCGGATGCCGGATGCCCCGCCCAAGATCGAAATCAGCTACCTCAAGACGCCATATCCGCCGACCGGCCTCGGCGAGCCCGCCTTGCCGCCGCTCGCACCCGCGGTGGCAAACGCGGTCTTCGCCGCGACCGGAGTGCGGATCCGTCGGCTCCCGTTCTCCCATACGAGCCTGAAGTGGGCTTGACGGCGGCCGCAACCGTCTGTGGAAGGTGGCGCTGTAGGGATCTGACCAACCACAGGCAACACCGGTATTCGCTTCGAGGGCTTCGAGCGTGGCTTCGTTCTGCGGGAACGGCTGGACGACTGCATATGTGCGTATCAATTTATTCTGACGTGACTCCTAACGAGGCTTCGCCTCAGAGCATTGAATGGCCATATTCAAAAACTCGACCCGTTGACGCCATTTTTTGGAATTCAAGGAGCCTGGGTCTTTTTATTCAACTGATCTGCCCTTGGCGACGAGTCGCAATTTTGCACCGCCCTTATGGAAAAGATATTCCCTCCCTTCCGCCGCTGGCTGCTCCTCCTTGGCTGCGGCTCAGCATTCGCCTCGTCCGGCCTCTTCGGCGCCCGGAAAACCAACAACCCCGGGCGCGACTGGGGCCGGGTCGCCGTGGAGAGGAATGCCCACGGCCAGTTGGAGGCGCTGCTCGAAAACCGCCAGATCCGGGTGCGATATGAGGTTTACCAGCCCCATTCGCAGAAAAGCGAGGAAACGGTCATCCGCGAGTTCCTGATAAAAAGCACCGGCCAAAACGTGGCCAAATCGAAGATCGGCCTGGATGCCGCGGCTTGGCGCGGGATCCTGAAACAGGCCGTCGTGGTCCACGACGGCGCGAAGCGCAAGACGATCAGGCTGGTGTGGCAATCGCTCGATGAGAAACCCTCCCCGGAGGAAGAAGTCTCCATTTTCCCGGAAGGTGCGTTCATCGAGGTCCGCTACCTGCGTTGGGACGTCAACATCGTGAATCTTACCACGGGCGGCGCGTGCTTCGCGGTGCACGGCGCCGACAGATGGGTGCGCGGCTACGTGCCTTACCCCCAGCACTACTACAATCGAGCCGAACACAATATCGATAACATCACCGTTCCGGACGCGGCGGACGGCGGGCCGCTCAATTACCACGGCAGTTTCATTCTGGGCGTATACGACAAGCCGATCGGCACCGGCTGGGCGCTGGTCATGCCGGTGTCGGCTGTGTCGATCATCAAACTGCTCGACCACGGCTTTGAAATCTTCCCGTGGTTCAAGCAGCCGCACCGGGAGTTCACCGCCTGCTTTTTTGCCGTCACCGGCGGACAGAAAGAAATCGAGAGCGTGGGTCGGCAACTCGCGAACCGCCTCGCCCGGGAGGCTTCGCCCGCGACCGCCGGGATGCAGACTGAATAACCTGCCGCCATTTCCCCCGCTGATAACCCGGCGACAAACCTCGCGTTGTCGCCCCCACCCGCGGGTCCTCAATTCGATGGCGGCTCGGCTGGCTTTGTTCAATGGAGCTCAGGATGCTCCTTCGAG
>JBOHXF010000278.1:0-3306 GCA_050737455.1 Opitutaceae bacterium
CTGCATGACCTTGGAGCCGGCCGATGCCAGCTCCAGCATCTCGTCGTAGGAAATCTCAGGGAGCTTGCGGGCCGATTTCACGACTCGCGGGTCGGCCGTGTAGACGCCGTCCACATCCGTGTAGATCTCGCAGCGGTCCGCCTTGAGGGCGGCCGCCAGAGCGATCGCGGACAGGTCGGAGCCGCCCCGTCCGAGCGTCGTCACCTGGCCCGACTCATTGATGCCCTGGAAGCCGGCCACGATGATCACGTTGCCGGCGGAGAGGTCTTTCTCGAGCGGCCCGGACTCGATCGTCCGGATCTTTGCCTTAGTGTGGTGCCGGTCGGTGTAGATGCCCGCCTGCGCGCCCGTGTAGCTGACGGCCGGCACCCCGATGCCGTGCAGCGCCATCGCCGTGAGCGCAATGGTCTCCTGCTCGCCGATCGACAGGAGCTGGTCGAGCTCCCTTTCGGCGGGGTCGGGCGTGAGGGCCTTGGCGCGGGCGATGAGCTCGTTGGTCACCCCGGCCCGCGCGGAGACCACAACGACCAATTCGTTCCCGTCGAGGCGGGCCTCCTTGATGCGCGCGGCAACCTGCTTGATCCGCTCGATGTCCCCAACCGACGTGCCGCCGTATTTCTGGACGATGCGTGCCATGGAACGCGCCGGCCTAGTCCGCAAACTCACCGATCCGCAGGAGGAGAATCGGCTCCAGGACCGCGCCCAGGGCCGAAAGCGCCCGGAGCGCGCGGCGCAGGGACCGTTCGTCGCATTCGTGGGTGGTCAGGACCAGCGAGGCCGCGCCCGGACGTTCGGCGGGAGACTGGAGCACGCTCGCGAGGCTCACCGCATGCCGGGCCAGGACCGAGGCGACTTTGGCGAGGACGCCCGCCTCGTCGCGAACCGTCAGGCGGAGGTAGTAGCGGTTCCGGATCCGCTCCAGAGGGGCGATCCGTACCGCGTCCTGCGACGGCGGTCCCTCGATGCCCATGAGATGGGCCCCCTTGCCATGGCGCAGCAGGGAAACCGCATCCGCGATGTCGCTGATCACCGCGCTGGCGGTCGCGTCCTGCCCCGCGCCGCGCCCGATGTAAAGGGTCGTCCCCACGACGTCGCCGGTGACGGCGATCGCGTTGAGGACTCCGCCGACGCTCGCGACGACGCTGCGCAGCGGCAGGAGGGTGGGATGCACCCGCACGCTAAGCTCGTTGCGCGCGAAGTCCCGCGCGATGACGGCCAGCAGCTTGATGCCGTAGCCCAGGGTCGCCGCGTTATGCAGGTCGGCGGGCGTCAGCCGGTCGATGCCCTCGACGATCATGCGTTCCGTGGGGACCCACACGCCGTGCGCCAGCCATGCGAGGACGGACGCCTTGTGCGCGGTATCCCAACCCTGAACGTCCAGCGACTCGTCGGCTTCGGCGTAGCCCAGGCGTTTCGCCTCGCGCAGGACCTCGCCGTACGGGGCGCCGCGGGCGCCCATCTCCGTCAGGATGTAATTGCAGGTGCCGTTGAGGATCCCATAGATCCGCGGAAAGCGGTTGGCGACCAGCCCTTCGCGCAGCGCCTTGATGATGGGCACCCCGCCGGCGACGCTCGCCTCGAAGAAGAAGTGGCCGCCGTGACGCCGGGCGAGTTCGAAAATCTCCGCGCCGTGCCTGCAGATGAGCGCCTTGTTCGCCGAAATGACGATTTTTCCGCGCCTGAGTGCGGCGAATGTCACCTCTCTGGCGATGCCGGTGCCGCCCATCAATTCACACACGATGGGGATGTGCGGATCGTTCGCGATCGACAGCGGATCGTCCGTGAGCCGTCCGGGGGCGATGCGCACGCCGCGGAGCTTGCGCACGTCGCGGACGGCGGCCTTGCGGACCTCGATCGGCACCCCGAAACGGGCGGCCAGGGCCGTGCGGCCCCGCAGCAGGTGCTTGAGGACCCCCTGACCCACGGTGCCCAGCCCGCACAGCCCAAGATTGATCGGCGCGGGGGATTTCACTCGGCCCCTCCCCGCTTGCGGCTCCAGCGGTGTTCGGTGCCCGACAAGAGCCGCGCGATATTCCCGCGATGGCGCACGCCGACGAAGACGGCGATGAGGGAGGAAATCACCGTGAGCAGCACGGGCTCGCGCAGGACGACGCTCGCGACCGGCAGCGTGATCGCGGCGGCCAGGGAGGCAAGCGATACGTACCGGGTCGCGAGAAAGAGAGTCGTCCACACCGCTCCGCCGATCAGGGTCACAAGCGGCATGAGCACAAGAAAGCCTCCGGCGCCGGTGGCGACCCCCTTGCCACCGCGAAAACCGGTGAGGCACGAAAAGGAATGGCCGATGAGGGCACCGATGAGCCCGGCCACCCCGAGAATCAGTCCGCCTTCGTGCCCCGCCGCGGGGTTCGGAAAGCCGGCGGGACCGGGGACGGGCCACCCGCCTCCGGCCCACGCCTTCCAGGCAAGCGGCCAGCCCGCCGCGGCCACCCCCTTGAGGACGTCGAGGACAAACACGGCGTAGCCGACGCGCCGGCCCAGCACGCGACCGACATTGGTCGCCCCGGAGCTTCGGCTGCCGGCCTCGAAGATGTTCGTGCCCCGAGCCTTCGCCACCCAGTAGCCGAATGGGAGCGATCCAAGCAGGTAACCGACGAGCGCGACTCCGATCAGGGAAAGCGCAGGGCCTGAAAGCGAGTCGAAGCGGGGCATGGACGACCGGCGCGGGCCTACAACTGGACGAATTTCGCCAGCTTGATCGCCGCGTGCCCCTTGATTTCCGAACGAGCCCGTTCCCCCGGCTCGGTATCCACGCGCACGACCATGTACGCGGTCCCCCCGGGCGTGAGCCGGCTGAGCGACATGTCGGCGATGTTGACCTTGTCCTTGCCGAGAATCGTGCCGACCTCGCCGACCATGCCGGGCTGGTCGAGATTTTCGAGAATGAGCAGCTTGCCCTCGGCCGCCACCTCGACGTCGCGGCCGTTGATCGCGACGATCCGCGGCTGGTTATGGGTGCCGGTGAGGATGCCCTTGGCGCCGTAGACCGCGCCGTCCGGGGCGATGGCCTCGACCTGGATCAGCTCGGTGTAGTCGCCCGGGGCGGCCGACTTGACCACCTCGGCCTGGATGCCCAGGCGCTGGAGGAGCACGGGGGCGTTGACGAAGTTGACCTCCTCGCCGCTGATGCGGCGCAGGTAGCCGCGCTCGATGGAGCGGGTGACGGCGTTGGCGTCGAGCTCGACGATCCGGCCCCAGTAGGTGATGCGCAGGGCGGCCACCTGCGGCGGAGCGAGCTGCTGCACGAGCGTGCCGAGCTTTGCGCCGAGGTCGAGGTAGGGTCCGAGC
>JBOHXF010000279.1:0-5363 GCA_050737455.1 Opitutaceae bacterium
CGTCTTCAGCGCAGCCTTCATGTAGCCCATGGCGAAGGCCATGCCCGCGTGCCACGGCGCGGCACAGGCCATCGCGGGGGTGTGGTCGGGGATCAGGACCCCGCCAAAGCTGTTGCGCTTGAGGATCCCGAGCACGCGCAGCATGTCCACGTCCCCGTCGTCGATGAAGGTTTCCCGGTACGCCGGAACCTTCCCCCGGATGTTGCGAAAATGCACGTAGCCGAGCCGGCCCGCGCGGCTGTACCGGTCCGTCGCCTCGTAAACGTCGCCCTCGGTCATCTCCGCGAGGGAGCCGATGCAGAATTCGAGCGTGTTCGCCGGGCTCGGACTGACGTCGAGCAGCCGTTGATAATGGTCGGGCTGATACACGAGACGCGGCTGGCCCCGGAGGGTCGGCATCGGCGGGTCGTCCGGGTGGGCGGCCAGCTTGACGCCGGCCTCCTCGGCGACCGGCAGCACCTCCCGCAGAAACGCCTCAAGCCGGCGCCAAAGCTCCGTGGACGGGACCGCCGGCAGCACGCCGGTCGGCGCGCGCTCGTCGTAGATCATGTTCCACACCATGCCGAGCGGCATCGGCGGAGCGTAGGGGCCCTCCATTCCCACGGAGGGCGCCTCCCCCCGCGCATAGTTGCCGGTGGTCCGCCCGGCGACTCCGGCGATCGAAAAATTGTACCCCATGACCGGAATGCCGGCCTGCCCCATCCTCCGGAGGATCGTCTTCACGTTCTCGATGTGCAGCGCCCGCTTCGGCCCATCCAGGAGCACGTCGTGCCAGTGCGCCGGATCGAAATTCTCGATGGCCTCCAGCTTGAGCCCGGCGGCTTCGACCTCGCGCCGCAACGCGACGAGCTCCTCCAATGTCCACAGGCGGTCCGGATCGCCCGCGAGGCCCCATCCCCTGTCGGTGCCGGTGGGCTGGTCGTCGCCGCGGGAGTGCGAGCCGCCCCGGAAATAATCGACCAGATGCGCCACGAGATGCGTGGCTCCGGCCTGCCGCGCGAACTGGAAGTTCTCGCGGGTGAGCATGTGCCGGTAAAGGCCCAGCCCGAGCTTCAACGGAGAGGGGGCAGCGGCGGGGCGGGAGCCGCTTGGCTTTGATCCGCGGCCGGCGCGGCCGCGGAGGCGGCATCCGCCGGAGGCTGCATGAGGTCGCGCCGAATGCCCGCGAAGAAGGCGTCGTACAGCGCCGTATCCCGCAGCGGCGATTCGACGCCCTGGCCGAGATGATGCTCGGTGTCCGGCTCCAGCACCTGGGTCATCTCCACCGTGACGGCGGTGCCTTTTCCGTCGAGCGTCGGCTCGAACGTCGCCTTGAGCGAGAACTGCTGCGAACTGCCCACCTCGTCGCCCGGCGCGATCCGGCTGGAGGCCTCCATCTCCCCCTGGTGGCGGCCGCCGTGGGTGAATCGGAAATCGATCTGCTTGAGCGCCTGGCGGGCGGCGGCGAAGGTCGCCTCTTCGCTCGCCGCATAGGTCCGGGTCTGGACGGGATAATCGCCCGTCACCTGCTGGCGGATGTCCTCGACTTCGGAATCGCAGCCGGAGAGAAGCGCCGCGCAAAGCCCGAGAGCGAAGCCGAGGGCTAGTTTTCTGGAGAACATGTTGGGCGGCCGGGCGCGGGTTGCTGCTGGGAAAGACAATGTAAGGCCCCCAGGCCCCAGACAAGTTCCAAGCAATCGATCGGGACCACCTCGCGGCCGGGAAAGCATGCCCCGAGGATCTCGGCGGCTTGGGCGTCGCGCTTCGGTTGGCGGAAGGCGGGCATCAGCACCGCCCCGTTGATCACGAGGAAATTCGCGTAGGTGGCGGGCAGGCGCCGGCCGCGACAAAAGCACGGCCGCGGCATCGGCAGTTCCACGATCCGGAACTTGCGCCCGGCGGGCGTCCGGAGGGCGGTCAGACGCTCGAGGTTCTCCCGCAGGGCGCGATGGTTCGGATCGCGCCGGTTCGGCTCGACCCCGGTCACGATCCCGTCCTCCCGGAAAAACCGGCTGAGGTCGTCGATGTGGCCGTCGGTGTCGTCGCCCGCGATGCCCTCGCCGAGCCAGTGGATCGCCGTCACTCCGAGATAATCGCGGAGCGCCGCCTCGATTTCGGCGCGGCTCATGCGCGGGTTGCGATTGGGATTGAGCAGGCAGGATTCCGTCGTGAGGAGGATCCCCTTCCCGTTCACGTCGATCGAGCCCCCTTCGAGGACCATCCTCTTTTCGAACCGCCGAAGGCGAAGCGCCCGGCCGATGAGGACCGGGATCCGGTTGTCCCGCCGGTACGGCGGATACTTGCGCCCCCAGGCATTGTACTTCCAGTCCGTCAGCGCCACTTTCCCCGTGCGGTCGTTCCGCACGAAAATCGGCCCGTGGTCCCGGCACCAGGCGTCGTCGGTGGGATGCGGATGGAACTCGACCCTGTCCAAGTCCGCGCCCGCCCGGGCGAGCAGGCTCCAGGCGCGCTTTTGCAGGGCCGCCGCGATATTGACGCGCACGATCTCGCGCCGGCTGATCTGCGCCGCGAATTCCGCGAACCGGGCCGGAATCGGCCGAAAACGACCCGGCCAGGAGGCCCGCTGGTGCGGCCAGGACAGCCACACCGCCTCCTGCCGCTCCCATTCGGCCGGCATGCGGAACCCTAGTTCCGCCGGTGTCATTCCGATTCGGGGTCGACGAACCGCCGGGTCAGGTCGCCATAAGCGTCGATGCGCCGGTCGCGAAGGAACGGCCAATGCGTCCGCGTCGCATCCACTTTCCCAAGATCGATGGAGGTCATCAGGACCTCCTCGCGGTCTCCCGCCTTCGCAAGCACCTGCCCGCTCGTGCCCGCGACGAAGCTCCTGCCCCAGAATTCGATCCCGTCTCCGCCGAACGGCCGCTCGCGCCCCACCCGGTTGCACACCGCGACATAGCAGCCGTTCGCCACCGCATGCGCCCGCTGGATCGTCTCCCAGGCCCCGTACTGATCCCCTCCGTGCTCGGCCTTCTCCTTCGGATGCCAGCCGATGGCGGTCGGATAGAACAGAATCTCGGCACCCTGCAGCGCCGTGAGCCGGGCGGCCTCCGGATACCACTGATCCCAGCAGATCAGGACTCCGATCCGGCCGTACCGCGTGTCCCACGCCCGAAATCCCGTGTCCCCCGGTGTGAAATAAAACTTCTCGTAGAACAGGGGGTCGTCCGGTATGTGCATCTTCCGGTAGCGGCCGCGCAGCGAGCCGTCCGCGTCGATGATCGCCGCCGTGTTGTGGTACAGGCCGCTCGCCCGCCTCTCGAATAGCGAGGCCACGACCACGATCCGGCGCTTCTTCGCGAGCGCCTGGAAGGCGCGCGTGCTCGGCCCCGGTATGGGCTCGGCGAGCTTGAACTGCGCGTGGTCCTCCGCCTGGCAGAAATACCGGGACCGGAACAGCTCCTGCGTGCAGACGATCTGCGCGCCGCGCCTGGCCGCCGATTCGGCCAGGGCGAGCGTCTTTTCCAGGTTCGCCGCCGGATCCGCCTCACAGGCGTGTTGGAGCAGGGCGAGCGTGACCCGGTGGGCGCTCTTCGCGGGCGGGAGGGCGTCGAGCGCCGCTTCGGAAAGCCTGGGCTTCAGTCGGGCCATGTTCGGCGGGCCGCTCAGTAGACCACCTTGTTCAGGGGATACTCCACGATGCCCTCGGCGCCGAGGCCCTTGAGCTGCGGGATGATCTCGCGCACGACATCCTCGTCGATGATGGTCTCGAGCGCGATCCAGGCCGGGTTGCTCAAGGGCGAGACGGTCGGGTTGCGCAGCGCCGGGATGGTCTTCAGGATCGCGTCGAGCGAGGCCTTCGGGGCGTTCATCTTGAGCCCCACCTTGGACCCCGCCTCGAGCGCTCCCGCGAGCAGGAGGGCGATCGTGTCGATCTTCCGGCGCTTCGCGGGATCGGCCCAGCTTTTCCTGTTCGCGATCAGCTTGATATTCGTCTCAAGCAGGGTCTCGACGATCCGCAGTTGGTTTGCGCGAAGCGAATTGCCCGTCTCGGTGATGTCGACGATCGCGTCCACCAGGTCCGGCACCTTCACTTCGGTCGCGCCCCAGGAAAACTCGACCGTGATCGGTATCCCCTTCCCCGCGAAATACCGTTTCACCGTGTTGACGAGTTCGGTTGCGACGCGCTTGCCCGCCAGATCCTCGGCCCTTTGCACCGGCGAAGATTCGGGCACGCACAGCACCCAGCGCGATTTCTGCGCCGAGGCCCGGCTGTAGATGAGATCGCAGACCTCCACGACGTCGGATTGATTTTCCTGGATCCAATCGTAGCCGGTGAGCCCGCAATCGAAGAATCCGTGCTCGACGTAGCGGCTGACCTCCTGCGCGCGGACGAAACGCCCGTCGAGCTCGGGATCGTCGATCGACGGTTTGTAAGAGCGGCCTCCGGAGGAGATCTTCCATCCGGCCTTCGCGAAGAGGCTCTTCGTCGATTCCTCCATGCTGCCCTTGGGCAGGCCGAGCATCAGAATGGGGGTGGGGATCGCGGACACTCCCAAAGCGGAACGGGCCGCGCCAAGCCGTTCAACCCTTTTCTGGCGTCCCGCGCGATCCGGGATTGCGGGGTTTTGTCCGAGAACGCTTGAGGCTCAACGGTTATGGAGCACGGTAAGGGCCCCGCCATGTCCCATCTCTTCGAACCGCTCACGATCAAATCCGTCACCCTGCGCAACCGGATCGGCGTCTCTCCCATGTGCCAATACTCGTCGATTGACGGTGTGGCGCAGGACTGGCATATGGTCCATCTCGGATCGCGCGCAAGCGGCGGCGCCGCCTTGGTGGTCGCCGAGGCGACGGCGGTTTCACCGGAAGGGCGCATCTCGCCCGGCGACGCGGGACTGTGGGGGGAAAAACATCTGGAGGCTTTGCGGCCGATCGCCCGGTTCATCCGCAGCCAGGGCGCCGTCCCGGGCATCCAGTTGGCGCACGCCGGCCGCAAAGCTTCGGCGGCCCTCCCGTGGAAAGGAGGAGCGCACTTGGCCGACGACGAAGGCGGGTGGCCCATCCTCGCCCCCAGCCCGATTCCCTTCGGCGCCGATCTCACCAAGGTACCCCGCGAAATGACCGCGGAGGACCTCGCCCGCGTTCAGGAGCAGTTCGCGGCCGCCGCGGCGAGAGCCCTTCTGGCGGGCTTCGAATGGCTGGAGATTCACGCCGCGCACGGTTACCTCCTCCACGAATTCCTTTCTCCGCTCAGCAACCGGCGCTCGGACGCATACGGAGGCTCGTTCGATAACCGGATCCGCTTTCTGATCGAGACCACACGCTCCGTGCGCGCGGCCTGGCCGGCTCACCTCCCGCTCACGGTCCGACTCTCGTGCACCGACTGGGCCGAGGAGGGCGGCTGGACGGCGGACGACAGC
>JBOHXF010000280.1:0-4451 GCA_050737455.1 Opitutaceae bacterium
CTGTCGGTCTACCGCCGCGCCGCCGGTAATCCCGCCGCGCCACCGGCCTCCGAGGGCCGGTTCGCGCGTCGCCCCATTCCTTTCGGGGTGCGTTCCGCCGCATGAAAAAGACGGCCAAAAAGGACCAGCTCCTGCAAAAACTCATGTGCGACGAGGCCCGCCGCATCCATGCGCAATTGGAACAACGCGTGGAGCGGCGCACCGCCGAACTCCGCGCCGCCGAATCGGAGATGGATACGTTCGCCTATTCGATCTCCCACGACCTTCGGGCCCCTCTGATTCACATCGGCGGGTTCGTCGACCTCCTGCTCGAGCACACCGGGCCGCGGCTCGACGAGGAGGGCAGGCATTACCTGCAGCGGATCGCCGAATCGACCTACAAGATGGGCCGGATGATCGACGAGGTGCTTGCGCTTTCAAGGATGAGCCGGGCCGAGATGCACCTCATGCCGCTTGAACTCAAAGGCATCGTGAAGGAGGTGATGAACGACGTCCGGTCCCTGACGGAGGGCCGCCGCATCATCTGGGTCCTCGGCGAACTTCCGCAGGTCACGGCCGATCCCAACCTTTTGCGGACCATCCTCTTTCACCTGGTCTCGAACGCGGTCAAGTTCACGCGGCCCCGGGAGGAAGCCCGGATCGAACTCGGCGCACGCCAGGAGAACGGTGAAACGGTCTGCTTCGTGCGGGACAACGGGATCGGCTTCGACATGAAGCACCGGGACAAGCTCTTCGGCGTGTTCCAGCGCCTTCACGCCAGCGCGGAGTTCGAGGGTCCCGGCGTCGGTCTCGCGCAGGTGCACCGCGCCGTCCAACGGCATGGGGGCCGGACCTGGGCCGAGGCGGCGCCCGATGAGGGCGCCACCTTCTACTTTTCCCTGCCGGATCATCCGCCGGCGGATCCATGATCGCGTACCGCTACGCCCTGCTGGCCGAGGACGACGCGAACTCGGTCCAGCTCTTTCTGGCCATCCAGGCCCGGCATCACCCGGAGCTGAAGACCGTGCCGGTGTCCAACGGCGAGGAGGCCCTCGCCTTTCTGCGGCGCACGGGAGCGTTCCGCGCGCGCCACGCCGAATCGCCGTCGGTCGTCTTTCTCGACCTGGAGATGCCGAAGATCGACGGCATCGAGGTGTTGGAGGCCATGAGGCGCGAGCCCGAGCTGCGGCAGATTCCGGCCGTGATGATCGCCGGGACGCCGAACGAGGTCAAAATGAGAAGATGTTACGAACTGGGGGCCAATTCCTTTGTCGTGAAACCGGTGGACTTCCGGCGCTTTTCCGAGTTCGTCGCCTGCCTCAGCACCTTCTGGCTTTGCCTGAACGAGCCGCCCTCGTGAGCCGGGGGACCCGCCCATGAAGCCGCGCCGCAGCGAACTGGCCCATGCCGGGCGCCCGGGGACGCCCGCGGCCGGCGAGGCGCCTCCCGAGCCGGCCTTCAAGGGGGAGCTGCGGATCCTCCTGCTCGAGGACAGCGCCGCGCATGTCGAGCTCACCGAGCACGTCCTTCGTCACTCCGGGCTCGACGTGTCGTTCGTCGCGGTCGATCAGCGGGCCGCGTTCGAGACCGAGCTGCGCCGGCCTCCCGACCTGATCCTCTCGGACTATTCGCTGCCGGGATTCGACGGCAGCGCCGCCCTCCAGATCGCGAAGCAGCTCGCGCCCGACGTTCCGTTCATCTTCGTCACGGGCACCCTAGGCGAGGAGGTCGCGATCGAGACCCTGAAGCAGGGCGCGACCGATTACGTCCTCAAGACCCGCCTGAACCGGCTCGTGCCGGCCGTGAAGCGGGCTCTCCTCGAGGCCCAGGAGCGGCGCGAGCGGCAGCGGGCCGAAGAGAAGCTGCGCCGCTCCCACGAGCAGCTTCGAGCCCTCACGGGCTACCTGCAGTACGTTCGGGAGGAGGAGCGCACGCGGATCGCGCGCGAGGTGCACGACGAATTGGGACAGAATTTGACCAGCCTCAAACTCGACCTATCCTGGCTGGCGGGCAGGCTCCGGGGCTCCCGCGTCCTCCTGCCCAAGATCAAGGCCATGTCCGCCCAGGTCGACGCCACCATCCAGAACATCCGACGCATCGCGACCGAGCTGCGTCCCGCCGTCCTGGACAGCCTGGGCCTCGTCGCCGCGATCGAATGGCAGGCGAGCGAGTTTCAGACGCGGACAGGGATCCGCTGCCAGCTCAAGCTCGATCTCAAAGAGGCGATTTGGGACCGGAATTTCAGCACGGTCTGCTTCCGTATCTTCCAGGAGACGCTCACGAACATCATCAGGCACGCCGAGGCGAGCCGGGTGGACGTGCGCCTCTCCGAGCACGATGGGCAGCTCGTCCTCACCGTCCGGGACAACGGGCGCGGAATTTCCGAGAAGGAGATCGTCAATTCGCGCTCGATCGGCCTCATCGGGATGAAGGAGCGGGCCGCCCAGGTCGGAGGGGAGGTCTTTTTCTTCGGCGTCCCCGGGCGGGGCACCACGGTGACGATGCGCGTGCCGCTGCCCGCCGCGCCCGGGCCTGCGGCCTTTCGGCCATGAAAATCCTCGTCGCCGACGATCACGCGGTGGTGCGCCAGGGTCTGATGCAGATCCTCGCCGCCGAATTCAAGCGGGCCTCTTTCGGGGAGGCCGCGAACGCGCAGCAGACCCTGGAGCACGTGTGGAAGGAGGACTGGGACGTGGTGGTCCTCGACCTCAGCATGCCCGGCCGCAGCGGGCTGGAAGTTCTCAAGGAGATCAAGCAGAGCCGTCCCAGCCTGCCCGTGGTGATGCTGAGCATGCATCCCGAGGATCAGTTCGCGGTGCGCCTCCTGAAGGCCGGGGCCGCCGGGTACATGACCAAGGAGAGCGCGCCCGAGGAGCTGGTCGGTGCGGTGCGCAAGGCCATGGCGGGGGGGCGGTACGTGAGCCCCGCCCTCGCCGAGAAGATGGCCGGCTATCTCGTCAACGGCGGCGAACGCCCACCCCATGAAGGCCTGTCCGACCGCGAATTTCTCGTCCTGCGGCTCCTCGCCTCCGGCAAGCCGGTGAGCGCGATCGCGCGCGAACTGTCGCTCAGCGTTAAAACGATCAGCACATACCGCTCGCGTCTCCTGCAGAAGATGGGGATGAGCAACAACGCCGAACTCATCCATTACGCGCTTCGCAACCGCTTGGTGGACCAGAAGACGCACGACCTGGGGTCGCCGGCTCCCCCGGAGTAGGCCAAGACCCCCTCCCCCGGGCGGAACCGAGAGGCGGGCGCCGTGCACTTAACGGACCTTCCTCTATGTCACCTCCCGATGCGAGCAACGAACCCGATGCGTCCGGCCGCCAGCCTCCCTCCGTGCCCTTCGACGCCTGGGCGATTTTGGATTTCTGGCGACGGCGATGGTACTGGCTTGCCGCCTGGACCCTTCTGATCGCCGCCGCCGGCGCGGTGTTCGCCCACCGGTTCTGGGGCCCGATCTACACTTCGACGGCCGAGCTGGTCCATTATCGCGCGCCCGGCACGGACGATTCGTACCATCCCCGGGACATCACGACCCCGAGTCTCGTCGTCATGCTGAAATCGCCCGCCCTGCTCGAAGGGATCGGCCGATCGCTGAACCCGAGGCTGACGGCGTCGGAATTGGCCGAGCGGCTGGAAATCACGGCCGACCTCAATAACGATGTCGTGAGAGTCGACGCGAGCGCGAGCACACGCCAGGGCAGCGTCGAGCTGGCGAACCGCTATTGCGCGGCCGCGCTCCGCTACACGCAGGGGATGCAGCGCCGGGAAGCCGACGCCGCCGGCCGGTACGTGAACGCGGAACTCGCCACGGTCAATCGCGACCTAGCCAAAGCTCAGGCGATGCCGGCGGCCCAGGCCCCCGCGGTGGCCGCGGCGCTTGCCGCCATGCCCGAGAGCCGGACGCCGTTCGTCGATCGCGATCTCCCCGAGCGGATCCAGGAGGCTCGCGACAAGTTGGGCGAACTGCTGCTCACCTACACCGACCGCCATCCGCTTGTGATCGCGCAGCGCGCCCGGCTCAATTACCTTGAAGCGCTCGGCCGGCGGGAGCCCGCGGCGCTCGCCGATCCACCCGCTTCGAGGCCGGACTCGGAAGTCCAAGCAGGACTCGAAAACCCGGTCAGTCCGGAGGAGATCGCCTTGGCCGAACGCCTCCGGACTCTGGAGCAGAGCCGGGCGGTCCTCGTCGGCCGCGATTGGGCGCTCCAGCCGTTCCGCACAAATCCGCCGGGCTATTTCCGGGTGCTCGTGGCCGCCGCGCCCGAACGGACGTACCGCCACCGGCATCGCCTCGAGATCGCCCTTTGCGCATGCCTCGGCGCGTTCCTTGGACTCTTCGGCTCGGCCGGACAGATTCTTCTCGGTGAATTTATGGACAACCGGATCAAGACCCGGGCGGACGTGCGGCGGGTGACGGGTCTTCCCCTGATCGCTACTCTGGGGGACCTGGGCCGGATGGCGCCGGC
>JBOHXF010000281.1:0-10888 GCA_050737455.1 Opitutaceae bacterium
AACATAGATCCGGTTCGTGCCCGGCAGCGGCGTCACGCACGTCGGGTCCTCGAACGTGAGATTGGGAAACGCGTTCACGACCGAATAAGCCTGCCCGCTGGAGGTGATCGGCTGGGCGGCCGCCGGGGCTCCCGTCCCGAACGCGCCTGCCATGCACAGGGCCGCTCCAAAGATCCATCGCTTGGTCATGCCCGTTAGACCCGGGCGCGCGGCGGAACAGGAATGGGGTCGACGCCCCACCCCGGCTCGGGGCGGCGCCCAATCGGGAGCGCCTGGACCCGAGGGCCTTACAAGGCCGCGAACTCTTCGGCCGGAGCGGCCTCGGCCGGCGGGAACGGAAGCCGGCGAAGCGGCACCCGGGGCACCTCGTTTGCGAGATCGACGAGTTCGTCGATGAGCAGCGTCGGATCTTCCTCATAGCGGAGGCGCAGGAAGCGCCCGAGCACCCGAGGGAAAGCGTCCGGGTCGGCGATCCACCCGTCGATCAGCGCCATGAATTCCGCGGACCGCTCGATCTTCGGCGAGCCCGCCCCGTTCCGGAAGAATTTCCAGGTGAGCTGCTCCTGCGGCATGATGCCGCCGAAGGCGTTGAACACGATCGGGCAGCGGAAATGCAGCGCCTTCGCGCAGGTCGTGGTCCCGCCGCGCGTCACGATCACGTCGCTGGCCTGCATGAGCAGATGCACGATTTCCGAATAGCCCTCGATGTAGCAGTTGAACTCGGGGTGGTTGGCGCGCCAGTGGATGAGCTCGTTGTAGGTCTCCTTGTTCCGGCCGCAGACGATCACGGCCTGGCAGCGGTCCGCGTGCCGGATGAGCGCCGGAAGCAGCGCGCGATGGTTGTTGGCGCCGTTTCCGCCGGTCGCCAGAAACACCGTGAAGCGATCCGCCCGCAGCCCGAGCCTCCGTTCGCGAAACAGTCCCCGGCCTCCCAGCGGGATCACCTCGCAATGGTCGTGCGGATGCATCAGAGACCCGCGCACGCGCGAGCGCTCGGGGAGCAGGCCCTTCTTGATGGCGTAATCGGCGGCGGTCGGCGTCCGGGAGAAGTACCGGTCGACCGACGGCTCGATCCAATTCCGGGAGTAGCCCCATCCCCCGGAAAACTCCCCGCAATAGGTGGCGCATTTCACGGCGCCCGGGCCCAGGGTCTCGCGGGCGAGCTGAAAATACCCGCGGTTCAGGCAGTCGTGGACGCTTAGGACCAGGTGCGGCCGGTATTCCCGCAGGATCTTGACGTAGTACGACCTCCCGAATGTCACCCCGCGGCGGTTGAGCACGCTCAGCGCCTCCACGACGGTGTAAAAGGCCTTATGGACCCACGGCGCGCGCTTCTGAATATGGTTGTATAGGTTCACCCCCGTCCGATTCAGGAGGGAGGAATCCTCGAGCATCTGCTCGATTTGCACGTCGACGTCGTGCCGGTAGAGCTGGAAGCACCATTCGGCGAACGCCTCGGCTCGGGCGTCATGGCCGCCCCCGGTGCTGGAGGTCAGGACGAGAATTCGGATCTTGGACACGCGAAAGGGGGAAGGAAAGGACGACTAGCGAACCCCAAAGTAACGCGCCGAAACGGCTCTTTGCCAAGCCTGGGGCGAAAAGCGCGTCAGAAGCGGCGCCAGGCGCGCCTGAAAAAAGCCGCCCGACCGGACCGTGCCGGAGCGGCCGGCAAGGAGCGCGCGCCGCAGGTCGGCCGCCGCCCTCTCGGGCGGTGGCGCCCCCTCGAGATGGCGTTCCAGCGCGGCCCAAACCGGCGCCAATGGCCCGGCAGGGCCTTTCCCAAGCCGCATCGCCCGATTGAACCCCGTGCGATAGTCCCCCGGCCTGAAATCGATCACCCGGAAGCGGCGGCGGCGGCCTTCTTGCAGGAGGCTCTCGCTGAGGGCCGACAGCCCGGCCTTCGCCGCGTTGTAGCCGCTCATGAAAGGCAGTGGAAAGTCCACCGCGAGCGAGGACACGTTGACGAGGCCGCGCGGCCGCCCGCGGCCGCCGCCGGCCTGTTCGGCGCTCCACGCGGTCCAGGCGGCATGGCAAAGGCGCAAGCTCGTCCCCAGCATCCGCGATACCTGCGCGCTCCATTCTTCCGCGCCGATCTCTCCGAACTCTCCGAAGATTCCGTATCCCGCGTTGTTGACCAGGAGATCGATGGGGGTGCCGGCCGACTGCTCGGCCGCCCGGAGCGCGGCGACCGCCGCGTCCGGCTCCGCGAGTTCGAGCGCGACCGGCGTCACCCGCCCGGCCTTCCGAAGCGGCGCAAGCCGCGAGGGATCGCGCGCCGTGGCCCAAACAGCAAGGCCTTCGCCCGCGAGCATTTCGGCGAAGGCGCGGCCTAAGCCGGACCCGGCGCCGGTCACGAACGCGGTTCGGTAGATGAGGGAGAGCCGAGACACCGCGGGTAGTCAGCAGCGACGAAGCACGGCCGCGACATTGGCCCCGCCGAAGCCGCTGCTGTTCTTCAGGACCAGATTCGGCGGCGCCGGCCGGTTCTCCCGCAAGATGTCGATCCCCTCGCATTCCGGATCCACCCGCGCCAGGTGGGCGGACCCGGGCGTGAAGCCCTCCCTCATCGCCAGCGCGCAGCAAGCCGTTTCCATCACGCCCGAAAGAGAGAGGCCGTGGCCGGTGAGGCCCTTGATGCTGCTCACGGCCGGCTTCGCTCTGGACGGAGCGAACACGGCCCGCACGGCTCGCGCCTCCGAGATGTCCCCGATGATCGTCGAGGTGGCATGAGCGTTGACGTAGTCGATCTGCTCCGGCGCCACCCCGCTCTGCCGCAGTGCGTTTTGCATCGCCTGGCGCAGCCCCACCCCGTCCGGATGGGAGATGGCGACGTTGTAGCCGTCCGAGGCCTGACCCCAGCCGAGGATTTCGGCGTAGGGCCGGGCGCTCCTGCGTTCCGCCTCCGCCTCGTTCTCGAGCACGGCCACGGTCGCCCCGCCCGCGCCGACGAAACCGTCCCGAGCGGCGTCGAACGGCCGCGAGGCGAGGTCCGGATCGGTCTGCAGCGACAGCGTCCGCATCCCGGCGAAAGGCATGATCGCATCGTAATTGCCGTCCTCGGCCCCGACGACGAACATCCGCTGCTGGCGGCCCAGCGCGATTTCGTCGAAGGCGAAGCCGAGGGCATGGGTCGAGGAGGCGCAGGCCGAAGAAAAGCCGGCGGAAGCGCCCAGGATCCTGAACGCCGCCACCAGGTTGAAATTGAGCGTGCCGACGATCGACGCGACAATACCCAAGGGCGGACAGCGCATCACTCCGGCCTTCAGCAGCCGCTCATGCAGGTGGTGAATGAGAAGCATCGAACCGCCCGAGGCTGCGTAAAGCCCCGTTTGGACGTTCGATATCTCCGCCTCGGAAAGCCCTGCGTCGCGAACCGCCTGGACCATCGCGCAGTGGGCGTAGAGGCCGTTCGGCGCCATCGAGCGGAGTTGCTCGCGCTTGATTTTGTAGGCCTCGGGCCAGGTCCAATCCTCCTGGTCGGTCGAATCGGTGCCGAAGCCCTTCACCGGAGCCGCGACCTTGCATGGCACGTCGGGGCGCTGAAACGGAGGATACAGCTCGAAGCCGTGACGCTGCTCGCGAAGGCTCCGGGCGACGGCGGCCGCGTCGTTCCCGATGCAGGTGATGAAGCCGAGGCCGGTGATGAAGACTCGGGCCACTCAGGCGTTGACGGCCGCCCGGAGGGGAGGCTCGTCCGAAGGGGCGGCCGCGAACGGCGCCGGCGCGCTTGCCGCCTCCACGAAGCCGAAGGTCAGCGTGAACTCCTCGACGATCACCGCCTTCTCCTGTCCGACGCGGATCGCACCCTCGAATGTCGCCAGCGGCATTTTCATCCGCTTGGCCTTGATGGACAAGGTCAGGATTTCCCCCGGCCGGCAGATCCTGTGCGCCCGCACGCCTTCGCAGCCTGTGAAGAAGATCGTTTTGGCGCCGACGGCCCTGCCTGGCTCCGCGGGCGCGCCTTCCAGAAGATAAAGGACGGCGAGCTGGCCGATGGCCTCGAGCATGATCGAAGCCGGCATGATCGGATCGTCCTTGAAGTGCCCCTGCAGGAAGAACTCCTGGCCGGTGATCTTGTATTTCCCGTTGGCTCCCGTGGAGCTGACCGAAGCCTCGTTCAGGAAAAGGAACGGCGGCTCGATGGGCATCACGGCGCCGATCTGCTCGATGGGCAGGAACTTGGTCGGCTTGGGCAGCGGAAGCCCCCGTATCTTGCAGTCGATGAAAGTCTTGACGTCTCCGACGGTGCGCAAAACCCGCAACTCGTCGTTGTTGATCGTCATCTGAAGGACTTCCTCCACCAGGATCACGATCTCCATCATCGTGAGCGAGTCGATCCCCAGGTCCTCGATGAGGCGCAGATCGTCGTCCGCGTCCTTGAGTTTCGTGCGCAGGTCCGGTTCGACAAAGCGCTCGATCACGCCGATGACGACCGCGGGAACATGTTCAGGATTGCCCGTCTTGCGGAACTGGACCGCCGCCTCGAACGTCGACGGCGAACAGCGTTTCAGCGACTCCCTGAGCGCGGCTTCATCCTCCGGACCGAACGGTTTGGCTAGCGCCACGAAAGGCTTGTTCCCGCCGGGAATGGAAGGGTCGGCTTCTGGCATTGTGGTCGTTTTGTATGCTACGAGCGGGGGCCAAAGTAAATCCCATTGTTATCGGTGGCGGGCGGCGGCCCGGCGATATCCTCCGTCGAAACCGGCCGGGAAACAGCGTACGGTCATGACGCTTTTCGATATGTTCCCGGAACGGCCGTTCCGACCGGATGTCTCACACGGGCTTGCTCCCGGCGCCCCCGCCCCCATGCTGGGGCGAACGGTTGACGCCACGCGTCCTCCATGAACGTCCAAGCCTCGCCCCTCGCCCAGCCGGTTTACCTGATCACCCACGAGTTCTATCCCATGCGCGGCGGCATCGCCACGTTCACGGAGGAGATCGCCAAAGCCGGGGCGAACTTGGGTTACGATGTTGAGGTGTGGGCGCAATCGGCTCCGCCGGATGTGGAAAAGAACTGGCCCTTCCGTCTGCGGCGGCTCTCCCTGAAGGGGACCCACGGTCTCCGGTGCCAGGTCCGACTCGCCAGGCAGTTCGTGACGAACCGGCGCCGGCTCCGCAACGCGACCGTCTATCTGCCGGAACCGGGGCCGATGCTCACGATGATGCTGCTCCAATTCTTCCACGCGTTCCGTCCGCGCCGCATCGTGCTCACCTTCCATGGCTCGGAAATCCTCAAATTCGCGCGCAATCCGTGGCGTCGCTGGCTCGGGCGCCGGCTCATCCGGCGGGCGAACCGCATCAGCACGCTCAGCCGGTACACCCGCGAGCTGCTGCTGAGTCATTTTCCGGAAGCGCGCGACAAGACCTTCCTGACCCCCGGCGCGGTCCGCTCGGACCTTGTCGTCGTTCCCTCGAACCGGCGGCCTGCGGACGACAAGGTCGTCGTCCTCACGGTCGGACGGCTCCATCCCCGCAAAGGCCAGATCCGCACCCTGGAGGCGCTCCAGTCCCTGCCCGCCGGGGTTCGCGCCCGGATCGAATACTGGGTCGTCAGCGGCCAGAGCAAAGGCGGCTACGAGGCCGAACTGCGCGCCGTCGCGGCGCGGTGCCCGGGGCTCGCGGTGCGCTTCCTCGGCAATCTGCCGGACGACGAGCTGGCCCGCGTGTACGACGGCGCCGATATCTTCGCCATGACCAGCGTCAACCACGGCAAAAGCATCGAGGGCTTCGGCCTCGTGTACCTGGAGGCCGCCGCGCACGGCCTTCCCATCGTGGCGCACGACGTGGGTGGCGTCTCGGAAGCCGTCGTCGACGGGGAAACCGGGCTCCTCGTTCCGCCCGACCGTCCGGCCCAGCTCGCCGCCGCCTTCGAAAAGCTCGTCCACGATCCGCAACTGCGGAGGCGCCTGGGCGATTCCGGCCGCGCGTGGGCCGGCCGCACCTGCTGGAAAGCGTCGGCCGAGGCGCTTTTCCGCCCGAAGGCGGCCGCGGCATGATCCGCTCGACGACCGAGGTCACGGTCCGCTATGCCGAGACGGATATGATGGGCGTGGTCTACCACGCGAACTATCTTCCCTGGTTCGAGATCGGCCGGACCAACCTCCTCAAGGAAATGGGCGTCTCGTACAGAAGGCTGGAGGAGGAAGGCTTCCGGCTTCCCGTCCTTCAGGTCGCCCTGAAATATCTCCGTCCCGCCCTCTATGACGATACCTTGACCATCGTCACGATCCTCCGGGAGATGCCCCTCCTGCGCATCCGCCTCCACTACGAGGTCAGGCGCGGGGCCGATCTGCTCGCCACCGGCGAAACGGCGCACGTCTTCATCGACCGGGACGGCCGCCCGGTGCGGCCGCCGGCCTGGGCCGCGGCCCGCGTCGCCGCCGCGTTCGCCGTTCGGCCGGACGGCGGAGAATCGCGGGCTTAACGCGCTTCGTATTCCTCCCGGACGCACGGATCCGATTCGGCCGCACGGGCCCGGGCAAGCCGCTCGGCCGCTTCAGCCGGCGCGGCGAGGCGGCGCACCGCCCAGACCGCGTGGGCCCGCACGAGGGGGTTTTCGTGGACCGCGAGCGCCGCCGCATCGGGCAGGAGCGAGCGGTCCCCGGAGTTTCCCGCGCCGACGCAGGCGTTGCGGAGGAGCCCCGCGAGTTTCAGGCGCTTGATCGGCGTCTTCCGGAAGGTCGCCACGAAGCGCTCCGACGTCATCCGGAGCAGGTCCCGCCAGGAGAGCGCGGCGATCTCGTCGCGGGCCTCCAGGAGGAGCTGCCGTCCGGCCCGCGCGAACCTGTTCCACGGGCACACCTCCAGACAGGTGTCGCAGCCAAAGACCCGCGGGCCGATGGCGGCCCGCAGTTCGCGGGGAATGACGCCCCGGTTCTCGATCGTCTGGTAGGAAATGCACCGCCGGGCATCGACGACGCCCGGCTCCGGAAAAGCGGCGGTGGGACACGCGTCCAGACACCGGGTGCACGTGCCGCACAGCAAGCCCACGCGGGAGCGTCCCGCCGGCTCCGCCACGCCCGGCCGAAGCGGCGGGTCGGGCGGCAGTTCGATCCGGACCAGGATGGACGCGAGCAGGAGCCAGTTCCCGTGGCTTCGCGAAATGAGCATCGCGTTCCTGCCCGTGAAGCCCAGCCCCGCCCGCTCCGCCCATCGGCGCTCGCCGACGGGCGCGGTGTCCGTGGAGTACCGGTAGTCGCAGGAAGACACGCCGTAGATCCGCTCGATCAGTTTTCCCGCCTCCACGAGACCGGCCTTGATCGTGTCGTGGTAGTCGGAATACCTGGCGTACCGGGCCCAGGCCGGTCCGCCTCCCATGCCGGCGTCCCTTCGCCATGTGCTCACGCCCAGCATCACAACCGAGCGGGCGCCGGGCAGGACGAGGTTCGGGTCACGCCGCTTGCCGGCGGTCCGCTCCATCCACGCCATGTCGGCCTGGTAGCCGGCCTTCAGCCACGCATCAAGCGCGTCCGCCGCCGCCGCCGTCCCCAAGGCCGCGTACCGGACTTCGTCGAAACCGACTCCCCGGAGCCCCTCCCTCAACAGCTCCGCCTGCTCAGGCATGGGCCGCGCCCGCCCGCGCGAATTCGGGGGCTTCGCGCTGCCAGACCCGGATCACATGGGCCACCACCTCCCGCAACGGGCGCAAATCGGTGAGGACCAGCGTTCCCGTCCGCCGGTAGATCGCCTCGCGCTGCGCGAACAAGGTCCGGATCCTCTCTGCCGGGTCTGGGCCCTGGAGGAGGGGCCTGTGGCTCTGGCGCGAGGAGCGCTCGATGATGGTCTCCAGCGAGGCGTGCAGGCACACGACCACGCCCCGCGAACGGAGCTCCTCCGCTAGGCCGGGCTGGATCACGAGGCCGCCGCCGCACGCCACGACCGCGCGGCTCGCCGGATGGCCGGCCAGCACGAACTCGCGCTCCATTTGGCGAAACGCGGCCTCGCCGTCGGTGGCGAAGATTTCCGAGATCGTCCGCCTCTGGCGCTCCTCGATCTCGCGGTCGCTGTCGATGCAGATGAAGCCCAGGCGCTCGGCGGCGGCCCGCCCCACGGTCGTCTTGCCCGTCCCCATGAAGCCGACGAGGTACAAATTGACGTCGGCGGCGTTCATCGGGCGGCCGCTACGGCTTCGCCGTCGCGGGCGGGGCCGCCGTCGGGGCGATGTCGAGCAGCTCGACGTCGAATATCAAGGTCGCCGCCGGGGGAATGCCCGGCCGGCCGTCGTCGCCGTACGCGAGGGCGGGCGGCACGTACAGCCGGATCTTGCCGCCCGCGTTGATCTTCTGTATGCCCTCGGTCCAGCCCGCGATGACGCCGTTCAGCGGAAATTCCGCCGGCTGGCCGCGTTGGTAGGAGCTGTCGAAGACGGTCCCGTCGAGCAGCTTGCCCTCGTAGTTGACGCGCACCGTGTCGGTCGGCTTCGGATACGCGCCCTCGCCCGGCTTCAGGATCTCGTAGCAGAGGCCGCTCGGGGTCTCCTTCACGTTCGGATTGCGCTTGAGCTGACTGAAGAAAGCCGCGTTGGCCTTCTCGTTCTTGGCCTTCAGGCCGGAAATGTACGAGCCTTGGATCTTTTCAAGGAGGGCCTCCATGAGCGGGCCCGCGCGCTGCAGGTCGTAGGGCGCGTCCCCGTGGCGCACGGCGGCCGCGAAGCCCTTGACCAGGCCGTCCGCCTCCTGGGGCGTGAAGTCGAATTCCCCCAGCCCCTTCTGCTTCGCGAGCACCCAGCCGTAAAGCTCGGTGAGCTGAGCGTCCGTGTAGGGTGCGGCCTGCGGCGCCGGGGCCGCGGATTGGGCCGGAGCGGGGGCCGACGCACCGGCCTCCTGGGCGGCGGCCGTCGCCGCGATCGCGAAGAGGAAAGCGGCCCGGGAAAGGGAGCGAGGGAGGTTCATGCGGAAAAGCGGCGACTGTGCCGCCCGCCCCGGGAAATGCAACTTGAAACCCCCGCGGGGGCGGCCCCATCATCGGCGCCCTCCCGCCCGAATCCGGGCGGCGCCCGCATGAATCCGGAACACTTTTGGACCAGCCAGGACGGCCAGATTTTGGCCATCCGGCCCCGCGACGACGGGACCGCGGCCCTCACCCTGGCGTTCTGGGCCCGCCATCCTGCGGAGTTCGAGTTCCTGAAGGTCCACCTCTCCGAGCTCAAGTTCTCGGAGCGCAGCTCGCTCGCGCGGATCGGCATCGAGATGATCGTGACTTCGCCCCCGGCGGTGGACGGGCACCGGCTCGTCCTGGAGGCCGACGCCTTCATCTTCGATCCCAGCTTCCCGAACGCGCCCTACTGGAAGAAGCTCCTGAGGCCCGGTGTGCCGATCGGCCGGCTGTTCCGGGCGCCCGTCGCCGCCAAGCTTTCCACGCAGGAGATCTGGAGCGCCCTGGAGGAAAACCGCATCAAGCTGCCCGACACGATCAGCATCGACCGGCGCGGCTGGGTGTACCTGACTCCGCACGAGGTGCGCTATGCGCTCTCGGGCAAGCTCCAACGCCTCAATTTCGAGCACATCGTGAGCGGGGCCGCGGGCCGCTCCTTCATCGACAAGGTGCAGGTGCGCCACGAGGCCTCGCCGCTCGTCATCCCGCCGCGCTCGGGGCTGCTCACGAGCTGCTCCATGTACCTGAAGGAGCACTACGTCGTCCTCAACCAGGGCGAGGGCAATTTCGGCATCCACACGAGCGCCATCCTCCTCGATCCGGTCCGCACGTTCGGCACGAACGTGATGCTCGAGATCTACAACTCGGGCGACCAGCCGGTCGTCAACCCGATGGTCTCGGTCGAGGTCTTCCATGCGCCCCCCTTCACCGATCCGGAATTCAAGACGCTGACGAAGCGGCGCCAGCGGATGCTGGCCACGGCCGCCGAGCTGTACCGCCGCCTCGACGAGGCGCCGCCGCGCGAGAACGCGGAGCCCCGCCCGAAGACCCGCGTGTCCGTGCGGGGGCAGAGCGCGACCATGGAGAACCGCTCCGCCCTCATCCGCTCGGGTGGCGAGGACTGGAAGAGGTTTGTGGAGGCAGACGACGGCTCGTGCGGCTACCGGACCCTCATCCAGGCCCTCGACGCCGCGGCCGAGGACGCGGACACGCTGGTCGTGGACTATTTTCCCGACTTGCTGGAGCACATCGAGCTCGTCACCCGGCTCGCCGACCTGCGGCTGAAGCGCCTGGTCTTCCGCCACGCCTCGCGGACCCACGGCTACTTCCTGTCGAGCAACGCGCACGCCCGGCTGGACACCTTCGACGCGGTCGGCATCCCCTGCTACTGGTACGACGAGTCGACGCACGACCTCTACCTCCACATCTACAAGAAGGAGCACGGGTTTTTTGTCCGCGAGGAGCTGAACCGGAAGCTCCAGGAGGCCACCATCCTCGCCTTCTACGGTTCGGCCCTCGGGCTCGACCAGGCGGACACGGACCGGATTTCCGGGCTCGTGGACAAGCTGGCCTCGTTCATCGGCTCCAATGTGGGCATCCTCACGGGCGGCGGCGGCGGCGTGATGCGGCTCGCGACCGACCAGGCCCGCAGCAAGGGGGCCCTGACCGGGGCGTGCTTTCTCGAACTGGAGGCCCAGCCCCCGGAACTCGGGGTCGATTTCTTCAACACCTTCCAGGAGTCCTCCCGGCACTTCCGCCAGAAATGGTTCGAGGCGGCGGATTTTTGCATCTTCAACGTCGGCGGCGTCGGTACCCTCGAGGAAATCGGCATCGAGATGTGCAACCTCAAGCTCGGCATCCGCCCGCGCGTGCCCTACGTCTTCTTCAACGCCCGCTACTGGTCCGATCTCCGCAAGCAAATCCGCGAAATGATCCGCACCAAACGCTCCCCCGCCTGGATCGCCGACTACATCCTCTTCACTGACGACCCCGACGAGGTCGTGTCCTTCTACCG
>JBOHXF010000282.1:0-2239 GCA_050737455.1 Opitutaceae bacterium
GAGCCTCGAACTCATCCGGTTCCTGGAGGCGGCGAACGAGAGCCGGGATCGCGGCGGCCGGGAGATCCGGCTCTAGCGCGCGCCGGCGGCCGCGCCTTCCGCCCGAGGGCTCGATCGCGGCCGACCGGCGGCGGGTTGCGGCCGTCCGTCCGGATAACAAGTAACTTTATGGTTACTTCCGGCTTGACCTCGGCCCGCCTCCGGTCCCCACTGCCGGACGCCATGAGCGTCGCTTTGGTCACTGGTGCGGCCGGCATCGTCGGCCCGGGAATCTGCGCCGAGCTGAAGGCGGCGGGGTGGACCGTGGCCGCTTCCGATCGATCCGCCGAGGAGTTCGCGCGCCTGGAAGGGTCGGGACAGGCGCCGCTGGCCGCGGATGCGGTCTTCCCGGCCGATTTGGCGGATCCCGGCGGTCCGGCGGCCCTGGTCGCCGAAGTGCGGAGGCGGCACGGTCCGATCGCGCTCTTGGTGAACGCGGCGACCGGACACAACCGCGCCGTTTCGATGGACGAGCTCGATGCGGCGTATTTCGAGCGGGTCTGGCGGGTCGACACGCTGGCGTCGGTCCTGCTCGCGCAAGCGGCGGCGAAGCCCACGCCGGGCCTGGAACTGGTGATCAATTTCTCCAGCGTCCGGCTGCAGTGCGTCACCCCGGGCCACCTGCCGTACATCGCCGCCAAAGCTGCGAACGAAAAGCTGACCGAGGCGATGGCGGTCGAGCTGGCTCCCCGCGGGATCCGGGTCAATTGCCTCCGGCTGGGCTCGGTCCCCGGGGAGGGGTTCCTGCGCGCCGCACTTGAGCCGCTCCCTCCGCCGCTGGCCGCGCGGATCCGCGACGATGTACTTCCGAAGCAATTCGCCGCCGCGGCCTCCTCGGCCGTTCTGACCGGCGCGGTCGGGCGGCCGGCGGACATTGGCCGGACCATCGCCTATCTGGCGTCTCCGGCGGGAAGGTTCATCAACGGCGCGGTGATCCCCGTCGACGGAGGCTACGCCCTTCGGCAGCAGCAGCGTGCCGCCGCCGCGGCCGCGGAACCCACGCCCGGACGCCGATGGATGGACGACCCTCGCGGCAGTCTGCGCGAATGGCTGCGCGAACATGGGATCGAGCATGAGCTTTGAGCGGATCGGCTCGGTCGAGGCCTGGCGGGTGCGGGTTCCGTTCCTCGAAGAGTGGCTCACGAGCCCGGAATTCGGACCGGCGGCGGTCTCGGCCGATCGCATGATCCTCCGGATCGCGGACGGGGACGGCCACGAAGGCTGGGGGGAGGGCGGCTTCGATTGCGGCGCGGAGGAGGCCCGCGACGCGTTGCGGCGGCTGACCGGGATTGCGGCCGCCGAACTAAGGCTTCCGCTCCTCGACCTATGGGCCTCGCGCGGGTATTATCACCAGCCGGCGCCGCCCTCGGCCTACGCCCCCGACGCGGGCGCACTCGCGCACCGCCTGCGTCATCCGCTTCAGTCGGCGGTCGAGATGGCGCTGCTCGATCTTCTCGCCCGGCGCGCAGGCGTGCCGCTTTGCGTCCTGCTGGGCGGGCCGTGGCGCGACCGGGTCGCGGTGGACTACTGGATGGGACGTGTGACGCCCGAGCACGCCCGCCGCTGCGTGATCCGCGGACGGGCGCTGGGCTTCAGCGGGATCAAGCTCAAGACCTCCCTGGAAGACCCCAACGTCGAGCGCTTGGAGGCCATTCGCGACGCCGGAGGCCCGGGCTGGAAGGTGACGGTCGACCCCAACGGCCGCTTCCATCGCCTGGACGACGCTTGGCCGACGGTGCGCGCCATGGACGCGGTCGGCAACATGGCGATCCTGGAGGATCCATTTCCCCGCTTCCATCTGCGCGAGTTCGCGGCGTTGCGCTCGCGCCTTTCCGCCCGGGTGGCGGTGCATGTCGATCCGCCCGAATCCCTCCAGCGCGTGCTGGAATCTGGCGCCGCCGGCGGACTCAACATCGACAGCGCCGTCCAGGGGCTGCTGGCTTGGAGATTTCAGGCCGCGGCCGCGGCCCAGGCCAATCTTTCGATCTGGCACGGGAGCGGGCTCGATCTCGGCGTTGCGACCGCGGCGCAGCTGCATCTGGCCGCCTCCGCCCCGAATTGCCGCCTCCCCGGCGATCAATCCGGACCTTGGCTTCGGGAAGCCACGCTGGTCGGCGACGCGTTCAAGGCGGCGGACGGCCTGGTCGCGGTCCCGTCCGGACCCGGCCTGGGCGTCGCGGTCGACCGGGCGGCGCTCGAG
>JBOHXF010000283.1:0-1717 GCA_050737455.1 Opitutaceae bacterium
ATGCGGTGCGGCGCTACAAGCCCGCGCCCGAACCCTACCGGATGGCGGCCGCGCATTTTGGGATGACCACTGCGCAGATGTGGTTGGTGGCCGCGCATGACTGGGACGTGCTCGGCGCGATGTCGATCGGTTGCGCCGGGGCCTTCGTCGCGCGCGACGGCAACCTCTTCACGGCGGACTGGCCACCACCGACGGTGCAGGTTTCATCCCTGCTGGCGGCTGCCGACGGTCATGTTCGTGAGCTCCCCGACCGCGTCCGTCACGGCGTCGTGGCCGAGGGCCGGAAGCTCTTCCGGAGCGATGCCCAGCAGCTTGCAGACGCATTCGTGGGCGAATGGGCGCTCGAAATAAACGAAGACGACGCCTGTGACCATGCCGGCGTAGCCGACTTGGCCGATGATCAGCGGCGTATTCGGCGTCGGCTGCGCCTGGCTGGCCGGCCACGGTGTGAGCGGATCGGCCTCAACCGCGGCGACCGGCAGGATCTCCCGCTCCAGCATCGTCTTGAAGACGTGCGCCGTCGCGCGGTGGATATTCTGATGGATAAGAGCTTCTGTGATCGATTCTGCGATGGGCATTTGTTGAGATGCTGGGAATCATTCCCGTATCCCCTATCGGCACGGAGAGAGGCCGCTTGACCCGGAAATCGTGAGCACTTGGGGGCCCCACCCGCCCGCTTGCCTTTGGCCCCCCGCGTTTTACAGTGAGCGGATGACCGCGCCGGGCCCATCCGTTCGCCCCTCCGCGGCGCCGGCGGCCAGGGCGGAACGGATCCGGAAATCGTACGGGCTGCGAGCGGTGCTGATCGATGTTTCGCTCGCCGTTTTCCCTGGAGAGCGGCTGGCTCTCACAGGTCCGTCCGGCAGCGGCAAGACGACGCTGCTCAACTGCCTCGGCGGGGTGGACCGTCCCGATGCCGGCGGGGTCGAAGTCGGCGGTGTTCGGCTCGATAGGCTGGATGGAGTCGGACTGGCGCGGTTGCGGCGTGAGCGGATCGGCACCGTTTTCCAATTTTTCCACCTGCTGCCGACATTGACGGCCGCCGAAAACATCGAATTGCCCTTGCAGCTTCTTGGAGTCCCCGGAGTCGAGCGGTCCGGTCGGGTGCGGGCACTTCTGGCGCGGGTGGGCCTGGAACCGCGGGCCGACGCCCTGCCCTCCCAGCTTTCCGGAGGCGAGCAGCAGCGCGTGGCGATCGCACGCGCCCTTATCCATAGGCCGGCGGTCGTGTTTGCGGACGAACCGACCGGCAACCTCGATTCCGCCAATGGGGCGAAAATCCTCGGGCTCCTCCGCGAGATGACCGACGAGGCGAGACCTGCGTTGATCCTGGTGACCCATAGCGACGAGGCGGCGGCCATGTGCCATCGCCGCCTGCACTTGAGGGATGGGAGGATCATCGCGTGAGCGCGGGCCAGGCGGCCCTCCTCCTACGCCGGTTTTCGCTGAGGCATTGGCGCCGCGCCCCCGGGCAGAACGCGCTGCTCGTGCTCATCCTCGCCCTAGGCGTCGGCGTCTTCATCGCCGTACGGCTGGCGAACCGGGCGGCGGTCGCGAGCTTCCGCAATTTCACGGGAACGCTGGTGGGCGAGAGCGATTGGATCATCGAGCCGCCATCCGGCTCGCTCCCGGAAAGCGTGCTCGCGGAGCTTCGCGCGAAGCTGGGGACCCGGCCGGTCGCCCTGGTCCCCGTCGTGGAAACCACGGCGACTCGCCC
>JBOHXF010000284.1:0-6045 GCA_050737455.1 Opitutaceae bacterium
CGACCAGCAGCGCATGGGGATCGATGGAGGGCGCCGTGCGCAACCTGGTGAACAAGAAGGTCCTCAACTGCATGAACGGCGCGTTCTCGGACAAGTGGAACGACGTGGCGCGGCGGTGCGGCCGGCCGGCCGGCGCCCTCAAGTTCGACTGGGGCAGGCCGGTCGACCCCGACGCGGTCCGCCGGGAACTCGCCACGGGCCAGTACGACGCGGTGACCCTGATCCACAATGAAACATCGACCGGCTGCATGAGCGACCTGCCCGCGCTGATGCGCGTCATTCGGGAATTCCCCGAGACGATCTCGATCGTGGATACGGTAAGCTCGTTCAGCGGCCTCCCGATTCCGAAGGACGAACTGGGCGTCGACGTCATGATCGCCGGTTCGCAGAAGGCGCTCGCGCTGCCCCCGGGCCTCTCGCTGCTGTCGGCCTCGGCCCGCGCCCTCGCGCGCGCGGCGACCACCGAGGGCCGCGGCTATTATTTCGATTTCCTGGAGTTCCAGAAAAACCACGAGGCGGGAATGACGCCCAGCACCCCGGTCATCCCCCTCATCTACGCCCTCGCCTCCAAGCTGGAAGACATCAAGGCCGAGGGGATCCCGGCCCGCCACGCGCGGCATCAGCGGCTCAACCACACGGTGCGCGCGTGGGCGCTCGCCAAGGGCTTCGCGCTGTTTCCGCTTGAGGGCTTCGGCTCCGTCACCCTGAACTGCTTCGTGAACAATCAGAATATCGACCTGCCGGCGCTCAACCGGGTGCTCAAGGCCAAACACGGCCTCGTCATCGACGGCGGCTATGGCAAGCTGAAGGGCAAAACCTTCCGGATTTCCAACATGGGCGACGAAACCGACGAGACGATCGCCGCCCTGGTGCGGGCCCTGGACGGCGCCCTCGCCGAAACCCCGAAGCTGGCAGCTTGAGCGAGCGACCGCCGCGCCGGCTTGCTCCCGGCGGAAACCCGCGCTTGACCCGCGGCGCAAAACAAAACCTTGCACTTGCCGCAGGCGGCGCGTAACCGCTCGCGCCAACCTATTCATGAAGACCCTCATCATCGCGGAAAAGCCGTCCGTGGCTGCGGATCTGGCCCGCGCTCTGGGAAAGGTGCCCAAAAAGGGCGAGCATTTCGAGAACGACGACACCGTGATCACATCGGCGGTGGGCCATTTGGTCGAGCTGCTGATGCCCGAGGACATCGACAAGAAGCTGTACGGCTTCTGGCGGCTCGACGCTTTGCCGATCGTGCCGAAGCAATTCGAGCTGAAGCCGATCGAAAACTCGAAAGAGAGGTTTAACCAGGTTAAAAAGCTGTTGGCCCGCAAGGATATAGAACAAGTCATCAACGCCTGTGACGCCGGCCGTGAGGGCGAGCTCATTTTCACATACCTGTATCAGGCGACCCACTGCAAGCTGCCGGTCGAACGCGCCTGGATGCAGACCATGACCGCCGACGGCATCCGCGAGGCGTTCCGGAACCTGCGGCGCGGCGAACAGATGGCGGGCCTCGCCGACGCCGCCCGGTGCCGGAGCGAAAGCGACTGGCTCATCGGCATCAACGGAACGCGCGCGCTCACCAAACGCATGTTCGGCTCGCGGGCGGGCAACGTCGCGTCGGTCGGACGCGTCCAAACGCCCACGCTGGCGATCGTGTACGCGAGAGAGCTCGAGATCCGCAATTTCAAGCCGCGGCCCTACTGGCGGGTCACCGCCACGTTCCAGATCGCGCTTGGGAGCTACGAAGGCGTCTATCAGCGGCCGGATTTCAAGCGGGCCGAAGGTGACGAGCACGACCGGATCGACCGCATATGGGACGCGGCCGCGGCGGAAAAAATCCACGCCGATTGCCTCGGCCGGCCGGCGGCCTGGGTCGCCGAGGAAAAGAAGCCCAGCACCCAGGCCGCGCCCCGGCTGTTCGATCTGACGAGCCTCCAGCGGGACGCCAACAACCGCTTCGGCCTTTCCGCTCGGCGCACCCTGCAGCTCGCGCAGGCGCTGTACGAACGCCACAAGATGATCACCTATCCCCGCACGGACTCGCGGGCCCTGCCGGAGGACTACATCCCGACCGTGCGTCAGACCCTGCTCCAGATGCCGGGCGACCTTGCTCCGCACGGCCGGCGGATCCTGGAGGAACAGTGGCTCGGCCCGAACAAGCGCATCTTCAACAACGCGCAGATCTCGGACCACTTCGCCATCATCCCCACCGGCTCCGAACCGAAGGAGCTCGAAGAGTACGAGGCCAAAATCTATGACATGATTGCGCGGCGCTTCGTGGCCGCCTTCTTCCCCGCGGCCGAATTCGACGTGACCACCCGCCGGAGCTTCGTGCCCGCGCGGGATCCCGGCGCGCACCACGAATTCAAGACCGAAGGCAAGGTCCTCACCTCTCCCGGATGGCTTGCGGTGTACGGCAAGGCCGCCGAGGAGGAGGCGCCGGACGGCAAGCCGGCCGATAGCAAGGCCCTGCCTGCGCTCAGCGCTGCGGACGCCCCGGCCTCGACGCAGGCGCCATCCGCCACGCCGGCCATCGGCGGCCCACGGTCCGACGGCGAAGGCAAGCGGCCGGCGGCGCGCGCGACGACCCTCGAGCCCGTCCTCCATGCCGAGTCCACCCGTCCCCCCCCGCGCTACACCGAGGCCACCCTGCTGTCCGCAATGGAGGGGGCCGGCAAGCTGGTCGACGACGAGGAGCTCGCCGAAGCCATGAAGGAGCGGGGCCTGGGCACCCCCGCGACGCGCGCCGACACGATCGACGGTCTCATCAATCAGCGTTACATGGACCGGGCGCAGCGCGAGCTCATACCGACCGCCAAGGCCGAGCAGCTCCTGCAATTTCTCGCCGCCGTCCGGGCCGAGCAGCTCACCAGCCCGGCCATGACCGGCGAATGGGAATACAAGCTGCGCGAAATCGAGCATGGGAAGTTCACGCGGTCCAAGTTCATGGCGGAAATCATCGAGCAGACCAAGGGCATCGTGGACCGGGTGAAGAGTTTCGAGGAGGACGAATCCGCCTCGCGGGTGACCGACATCCTTTCTCCGACCGACGGAAAACCCCTGCGCGAAACCCTGCGCGGCTACAAATCGCAGGACGGCGAATTCATCGCCTACAAGGTGATCGGCGGCCGGAAAATGGAGGAGGCGGAGATCCGGCGGCTCCTCGCCGAAGGCCAAATCGGCCCCCTCGACGGGTTCCGGTCGGTCAAGAGCGGCAAGGGTTACAGCGCCGTGCTCCGGTACAATCCCGATGAGAAAAAGGTCGAATTCGTCTTCGATGGCCAGCGCGACGCGAACGGCGCGATGCGGATCGACTTCTCCGGCCTGCAGCCCATCGGCCCCGCGCCCGCAAAATTCGGGGAAGGGGCCCAGATCTACGAGACGCCGCAAAGCTACGTGGTGCGCCGGATCGAGAACGGTGAGGACCGCATTCTCGCCAAATGCTCGCGCCGGATCCTGTCCCGGGACATTCCGCGCGAGCAGTTCGCGAAGATGCTGGATACAGGCAAGACCGATCTGCTAGACAAATTCTGGAGCCAGCGCACCCGCCGCCCATTCAGCGCCTTTCTCGCCCTCAAGGAGGACGGCTCGACCGGCTTCGAATTCGCCCCACGGCCCCCCAAGACCGGGCGCACGGGGCGCAAGGGACGGACCGGCTCGGCGCCGGCGGCCGCGACGCCGGCCGCATCGGGCGAGTAACTTTGGACGCCGGGGTGCGTCTAGCCATTCCACTCCTCCAGGCGCATGAAGTCCACCCGAACGTATCTCACCGTCCTCCTGTTCCTTACGACCGTGGCGGGTTTTGCGCTCGCGTATCGGGAGTACCTTGAAATCACCAGCCTGCGCGACCGCATCGAGGACCCGAACACCGGGCTCCAGAAAAAATACGATGATGCCCTCGCCCTCATCAAGAACCTGCGCGCCGAGCTCGACGCCGCCAAGGGCAAGCTCGTCGCGGCCGCTACCCGGGCGCGCTCCGGCAATGAGGAGGCTGGCGGCCGTCTCGACGGCCGACCCCGCGATTTCCGCAGGGCGGGTGAGGCCATGCGCGCCCTGTTCGAAAGCCCGCAGTTCCAAGCGTTGCGGGGTCTCCAGGAAAAGGGGCGGCTCGACCAGCGCTACGCGCTCCTCTTCCGCCTCCTGTCGGAGAATGGGGTGAGCACGCAGCAGATCGACCAGCTCAAGAACCTGCTCGTTCAGCGCCAGCAGGCGGCGATGGATGCCGTTCAGGCGGCGAGGCAGAACGGAATCAATCCCCGCACCGATCCCTCCGAATTCCAGCAGGCGATCGCAGATGCCACCTCGGAGATGGACACCCAGATCAAGGCGGCCCTCGGCGATTCGGCTTACGCGCAATACCAGCAATACCAGCAGACCCTGCCGGAGCAGACGGTGGTGAATCGTCTCCAGCAGACGCTCAGCTACACGAGCACCCCGCTGACCGACGCGGAGGCCCAGCAACTGGTGCAGGTGCTGCAGCAGAACGCTCCCGCCGCCTCGAATGGCTCCGGCGGCGGTCCGAATGTCTTTGTGGGCGGCGGCGGAATGGCCGTCGTCACGGGCGGCGGCCCGGTCGCGATCACGCCCCAGGCGATCGCGCAAGCCGCTTCGATGCTGTCGCCGGCCCAGGTGCAGGCCCTGCAGCAGATCCAGCAGCAGCAGCAGGCCCAGCAGCAAATGCGCGCCTTGATGCGCTCGACCTTCCAGAGCCAGCGGCAGAGCGGCGGCGCCGCGGCCGCGCCGGGCGGATAATCGCCGCCGGCCCTGCCTAAGCCCGCTCCAACATCCGGATCCCTGCGACCGATCGGCCGAAGTTGCGGAATCCGCCGGGCCGACCGGACACGGAAATCCCGAGGCCGGCTTGAACGGCTCAGGGCAGGCCGCCGGCTTGGCATCCCCCGCCGAGGGCGCAAGGGCGGACGGATGGATCGCAGGATCGCCGGCTTCCGGCTTAGCGCTTGTCAAGCGATCCGCGAATCCTACCGTGGAGTCCTTTTTTCACCATGATCGTCACCACGGCGCAGCTCTTCCGGCACGCTTACGGCAAATACGCCGTCGGCGCCTATAACATCAACAACGCCGAACAGGCGATGGGTCTTTTCCGCGGATGCGTGGATTCCCAGGCGCCGTTCATCATCCAGATCTCAAAGGGCGCGCGCAAATACACGGACAAGCGCATGCTTGAGGCGGTCATCCGCTCCGCGGGGGAGATCTTTGCGGACGCCATCTTCGCCGTCCATCTCGACCACGGCGACGAGGAGACCTGCTACGATTGCATCAAGTCCGGCTTCTACAGCTCGGTCATGATCGACGCCTCCCACGAGCCGTTCGATCGCAACGCGGAAATTTCGCGGCGGGTCGTCCAGGCCGCCCACGCGAAGAACCTTTCGGTCGAGGCCGAACTCGGCATGCTGGGCGGCGTCGAGGAGGACATCAAGGTCGAGGAAGGTCACGCCTGCCTCACCGATCCGGACGACGCCCGGAAGTTCGTGCAACTGACGGGCTGCGACTCGCTCGCCTGCGCCATTGGGACGAGCCACGGCGCCTACAAGTTCAAGGGGCACCAGTCGCTCCATTTCGACGTGATGGAGAAGATCAAGGCGAAGCTCCCGGGCTTCCCCCTGGTGATGCACGGCTCCTCCTCGGTCCCTCAGGAGGAGGTGAAGCGCATCAACGCGGCCGGCGGCAAACTGGGCGACGCCGTCGGCGTCGACGAGAACGAGTACCTGCCCGCGGCCAAGCTCGGCGTGACCAAGGTCAATATCGACACCGACGGGCGCCTCGTCTGGACGCGCGTTCACCGCGAGTTTTTCCGGGACAAGCCCGCCGAATTCGATTTTCGTCCCCCCGGGAAGGTCTTCATGGACGAGTACGCGAAGTTCATCGCGCACAAGAACACGAAACTCGGTTCGGCGGGGCAGTTGCCCGACCTCCGCAAGAGCCTGTCCGCCTGAGCAGGCGCCGCGGCCGCCCGCGCCCTCCCCTTGCGCTTCGCTTAAGGCTGCGCCGCGCCGCGTTGCGATCCGGTCGGACAGCCGGCATGCATCACAAAAC
>JBOHXF010000285.1:0-1834 GCA_050737455.1 Opitutaceae bacterium
CCAGCGTCGTATCGAAAGCCCCATTGGCGGTCAGCAGATAGATGTTGCCGGCGCTGTCGGCGGCGAGCCCTCCGCCGCTCATCCATATCGAAGGACCCGCATCGCTGTCGGCGGCCACGTTGAGCACCGCGCTCTGGGCGAGCGTGCTCTCATTGAAGCCTACGATCCAGCCGGAATAGGGTTGGAGGTCGCAATGCGAGGTCCAGCTCGTATAGATCGTGTGATCCAGGAGAAGCAGCGCGGCCCGCTCCGCGTACTGGCCGGGTGAGAAGGTCTTCTGGCCGCCGGCAGGACTCGAATAAGTGGGATTGACCGTCACCGGGCCGTTGAAGAGCTCCGCGCCCGTGGTGATGTCGAGCGCGTGCAGGCGCTGATGGTAGTTCGAGGATGCGTCCTTCGACATGGCCACCACGAAAATCGCGCCGTGCGGACCTGCGCTCAGGTCGATGACCGGGGTCGAGGTCACGCCGATCTCCGGGGTGATCTGGCCGCAGCCGCGGTCGTCGCTCGGCGTCTCGCCCGGGCCGAGCAGCGACACGTGCCACAGGGTGGCTCCGGTCTGCGCATCGAGGGCGTATACCGAGTCGTTCTCGGTCGCCACGAAAACGACATCGTGGCCGGCGCCCCCGATGGCGAGATGGGAGAGGTAGAGCGGCTGAGCATCGACTTTGCCGTCGACCGGCAGAACGCGAAGCAGGCCGAACGAGGAGGAGCTGACGTCCGCGGGGGTCAGCACGGACTCCGTGAGGTTCGCGCCGGTGCGGGCCACATCGTCCCGGTACGTCGTGACGTCCGTTTGCGTCCCCGATGCCGGTGGTGGCTGCGGGGGAGGCGGCTGCGAGGGCGGAGAGCTCGAGGACGAGGAGGCCGCCGCGCCGGAGCCGCCCCCGCCACCGCCGCAGCCGGCGAGCGCCGCGAGGCTGCCGGCGGCGATCAAGGCAAGGAGCGCCAGCCTTATTGCCAAGCTATAGGTCTTGGTACTTCGCTGGGCGGGACCGGAACGGCCCCGCCCGAGCTTCCGCCAGGTTGGTCGTTGAGTCATGGTTGGGAGTAAGATTGTGCCGGGTAACCGATGGGGGCGCGGTTACCACAACGCAGTCACGTACAAGAGGTATCCGCGATGGCTATCAATGTCACAGATCTCAACAACCGATGCGTCACCACCTCCACGGTGGGATACATGGCGCTCGCGCTGACGGGCTGGATGCTCTCGATGACTTCCGCCGGCTGGTATGACCACATCTATCTCGCCGGAACCTCCCTCATGCTGCCGTTCGCCATCCTTCTGGTGATCATCGGCATTCTGGCCTACCTGCACGGGCGCAGCCTCGATTCCATCGCCTTCTTCGCCTTCGCCGTCCTCTTCACCGCCGCCCACACGCTCATGGGCACCACGGCGGGCGCGGCGCCCATGAGCTACATCGGCTGGTACTGGATCGTCTGGACGGTATTCTTCGCCTACCTGTGGCTCGGGTCCTTCAGAGCGGAGCTGCCGCGGCAGCTGTTTTTCCTGGGAATCGCGCTCACCTTCCTCGCGAAGGCGATCCACGGCTGGACGGATATTTCGGTGGTGGAGATCATCAGCGGTTACCTCGGACTCATCAGCTCCGTCATCGCCGCGATCATCTCCGCCTCGGATGTCATCGAGTTCGGCCGCCAGGCCCACAGCCCGAATGACGACCGGGTGGATCACACCGATCACGCGGCCGGACACCCGCACGCAGCGTAAGTAAACCAACGAGGACGGGGGCCGTGCCACGGGCCGTCCGTGGCAGCCGGCCCCCCGGCCCGCGCATCGATGCGCGGGCGCTCGCCGGAGCGAGGACACGTTGAG
>JBOHXF010000286.1:0-1944 GCA_050737455.1 Opitutaceae bacterium
GTCCGGGCCCTATGCGAACTTTACGGATCCCGCCGGCCGATCCCCGGATCTCGCGCGGACGAGCGTTTCGAGGCGTCGGCGTCGGCCTGGATGGACGTGGTGGACGCTTGCGCATCGGCGGAAGACGCCCTCAAGGGCGAGGATGCCTGGGAACTCGCCCTTGGGCTTTTCGGCGGCGAACGCCACTCCGAGGACAAGGCGCCGGGCGCGGTGGAGCTTCAAGGCTGGATCGAACTTCTCTGGGAGGACTCTCCGCATGTCATCGTCGCGGGCTTCAACGACGGCCGGGTTCCGGAAGCGGTCTCGGGCGATCCGTTTCTTCCGGATGCCTTGCGCGCGCAATTGGGCCTCAGGACCAACCGCTCGCGTCTCGCCCGTGACGCCTACCTGCTCCAAGCTCTCGTGAAATGCCGGGAGGGCGGGGGCCGCCTCGACCTGCTGCTCGGCAAGACCTCGGCGGCGGGCGATCCGCTTCGCCCTTCCCGGCTGCTCTTTCTCTGTCCCGATGAGGAATTGCCCGGCCGGGTCAAGGCCCTGTTCCGCGAGCCCGCGCCGGCTGCGCCGGGACCGCCGTGGACCCGCGCGTGGCGGCTCGTTCCGCCAGTCCCGGGGAGCCTGGCGCCGCCGAAGCGGCTCGGAGTCACGGCGCTGCGCCGCTGGCTGGCGTGCCCGTTCCGCTTTTACCTGAGCGAGGTTCTCGGCATGGCCGCCGTCGACCCGGCGAAGGCGGAGCTCGACGCCGCGGATTTCGGGACGCTTTGCCATTCGGCGCTGGAGGCGATGGGGCGCGAAGCCGGCCTGGCGGACTGCGCCGACCCGCGGGTGCTCCGCGATTTTCTCCTTGCCGAGCTGGATCGTCAGGTCGGGCGCCGGTTCGGTCCGGAATTGCCGGTCCCGCTGATCGTGCAGATCGAATCGGCCCGGCAGCGGCTGGGCCGCGTGGCCGAGGCGCAGGCCGCGGAGTGCGCGGCGGGATGGCGGATCGAGGCGGTCGAGCGGAAGTTGAAGCTTGCGATCGCCGGCGTCGAAATCGTCGCGAAGATCGACCGCATCGACCGGCATCGCGACACGGGCGCCGTCCGGGTGCTCGACTACAAGACCGCGGATGCGGCGCGGGACCCTGAGCAGGCGCATCTTCGGCCGCGGCGGGCTGACGAATCGCCGCCGGATTGGGCGCTTTGCCGCGTCGCCGGTTCGCAGTCGGGCCGCCGCCGGTCCGGCAATCCGACGCGCATCTGGGCCGATCTCCAGCTCCCCTTGTACCGGCATGCGCTTGCCGCGGAATTTCCGGAGCTCGGCCTTTGCGGGTATTTCAACCTGCCAAAGGCCGCCGGGGCCGGGGGCTTCGCGTGGTGGGACCCTTATCCTCCGGAGCTGCAGGAATCCGCACTATGCTGCGCCGAAGGCGTGTGCGGGGCGATCGCGGCGGGGCGATTCTGGCCGCCGAACGAGCGGATTCGGCCCGAGGGGGACGATTTCGCGGAGCTGTTCCACCGCGGCGCGGCGGCCAGCGTGGACTGGAGGGGAGCGGCGCAATGAGCGATCCCGGCCATGTGATGATCCGCGCGTCGGCCGGTTCCGGCAAGACTCACGCACTGACGAATCGCTATCTGGCGCTGCTGGCCCGCGGCGCCGAACCGGAGCGGATCGTCGCCTTGACCTTCACCCGAAAGGCGGCGGGGGAGTTTTTCGACCGGATTTTGCGCGCGCTGGCCGAAGCGGCGGCCGATCCCGCCGCCGCGCGGCGCCTCGGCGACGAGACGCTGGGGCCCGCGGACTATCTGCGGCTCCTGCGACGGATGATCGTCGCGATGCCCCGACTCCGCCTGGGGACCCTTGACGGATTCTTTTCGCGGATCGTGCGGGCCTTTGCGCTCGAGCTCGGGCTCGCGGGGGACTTCGAACTGCTGCAGGATCATGCCGCGCGGCGGGAGCGGAGGAGGA